>JAIEPP010000243.1 GCA_019748335.1 Xanthobacteraceae bacterium | reverse complement strand
GGCGCTGCCGACCTTGATGGTGCGGTCGCGCATGCCCGGGATCGTGATCAGCGGGATATGCTCGCGGCCGTCGAAGATGACGTGCTCCCAGACCTCGTCACAGATCGCAATGGTATCGAACTTCTGGCAGTACCGCGCCAGTAATTCGAGGTCCTCGCGCGGATAGACCACGGCGGCCGGATTGAGCGGATTGTTGAACAGCACCGCCTTGGTCTTGTGGTTGAAGACGCTTGCCAGCATCTCCTCGTTCAGCCGCCATTCCGGCGGCTCGAGCCGCAACAGCCGCGGAATGCCGCCGGCCTGGCGAATGATCGGCAGATAGCTGTCATAGACCGGCTGAAACACCACCACTTCGTCGCCGGGTTCGACCACCGCGAGAATGGACGAGGTCAGCGCCTCGGTGCCCCCCGACGTCACCATCACCTCGGTCATCGGGTCGAGGGTAAGATTGTGCCAGCGGCCATAATGGGCTGATATCGCGGTCCGCAGTTCCGGAATGCCCATCATCGACGGGTACTGATTGTAGCCGTTCACCGTCGCGTCGGCAGCGGCGCGGCGGATGTCCTCCGGGCCGGGATCGTCGGGAAACCCCTGGCCGAGGTTGATGGCGTTGTTGTCGCGCGCGGCCTGCGACATCGCCTCGAAGACGGTGACGGGAAGGTCGGCAAAGACCTTGTTCATGGAAGTCATGGTGCAGCGAGGTCCTGATCAGCCGCCGGTCTTGGTCGGCAGTCCCGCGGCCTTCCAGCCCAAAATGCCGCCGGCCAGATGGTGGTCGTAAGCGAGACCCGCAGCCTGCGCCGCCAGCGACGCTGTCACCGAGCGTTTTCCCGAGCGGCAGGCGAACACCACGGTCTTGCCCTTGGGGTCAGGGATCGCGGCGGGGTCAAAGGTCGAGAGCGGGACGACCACGCCGTCGGGATAGGCCTCCACCGCGACCTCGTTGGGCTCGCGGACGTCGACCAGTAAATAGCGTCCTTCCGCTATCCCTTTCGACACGTCCTCCGGCGTCAAATCGTGCACCTGATGATCCGCCACGCAATCCTCCCGACCATTTGCTGGGGGCCAGACGACCCACCGTTTCGGCGCGCAAAGTCGCCTCTGGCGCGAGGAAAATCAAGCGCTGCAAACGGCTTAAAGGCTGGTTTTGAATCTAGATCGTCACCTGCGTACCGACTTCCACGACACGCCCCGTCGGGATCTGGAAATAGTCGGTGGCGTCGTTGGCGGAGCGGCTGAGCCGGATGAACAGCAGGTCCTGCCAGCGCGGCATGCCGGAATGCGCCGCCGGCTTCAGCGCGCGGCGGGACAGGAAGAACGAGGTCGCCATGATGTCAAACTGCCAGCCGAGCTTGCGGGCAATCGCCAGCGCTTTCGGCACGTTCGGGGATTCCATGAATCCAAAGCGCAAGGTCACTTTTGAGAAGGTCTCGCTGAGCTGCTCCATCCGCACCCGCTCGCTATCGTTGATCCGCGGCGTCGGCGCGGTCTCGATGGTGAGGATGACGTTCTTCTCGTGCAGCACCTTGTAGTGCTTCAGGCTGTGCATCAGCGCGGTCGGCGCGCTTTCGGGGTCGGAGGTCAGGAATATGGCGGTGCCGGAAACCCGCTGCGGCGGGCGCTTTTCCAGCATCGCCACCAGCTCGGCCAGCGGGAATTCCAGCTTGCGCGATTTTTCGAACAGCAGCCGGCTGCCGCGCCGCCACGTATACATCAGCAACATCACGATGCTGCCGAGCGCCAGCGGCACCCAGCCGCCCTCGAACACCTTCAGCAGATTGGCCGCGAGGAAGGTGAGATCGAGAAACAGAAACGGCGCGATCAGGGCCGCGGCCGCGATCGGCGACCACTTCCAGACCTTCCAGATCACCACAAAGCCCATCATCGCCGTGACCACCATGGTGCCGGTCACCGAGATTCCGTAGGCCGAGGCCAGCGCGCTGGAGGAGCGGAACAGCATCACCAGCAGCAGCACCGCAACGAACAGCAGCATGTTGATGCGCGGGATGAAGATCTGGCCGGAATGGGCTTCAGAGGTATGGCGAATTTCGAACCGCGGCATCAGCCCGAGCTGGATCGCCTGCCGCGTCAGCGAATAGGCCCCGGTAATGACGGCCTGGCTCGCGATCACGGTCGCCATCGTCGCCAGCGCCACCATCGGGATCAGCGCCCAGTCCGGAAACATCAGGAAGAACGGATTCTCGACCGCCTTGGGATCGGCGATCAGCAGCGCGCCCTGCCCGAGATAATTCAGCGCCAGCGACGGCAGCACGATGAACAGCCAGGCGGTCTGGATCGGCCGTTTGCCGAAATGGCCCAAATCGGCATAGAGCGCCTCGGCGCCGGTGACGGCGAGAAACACCGCGCCGAGCGTCACGAAGCCGATGATGCCGTGATGGAGCATGAAGGAAACGGCGTAGAGCGGATTGAACGCCAGCAGCACCTCGGGATGCCGCGCGATCTGCGGCACCGCCGCGATCGCGATGACCGCGAACCAGATGCACATCACCGGACCGAAGAACATCGCGACGCTGGCGGTGCCGCGCGATTGCACCGCGAACAGCGCCACCAGGATGATGACGGTCAGCGGCACGACATAGGGATCGAAGGTGGCGGTGACCAGCTTGATGCCTTCGATCGCTGACAGCACCGACAGCGCCGGGGTGATGACGGCGTCGCCGTAGAACAGCGCGCCGGAGATGATGCCGAGCAGCACGATCACTGCCCCGCCCTTGCTGACGGCGCGCTGCGCCAGCGCCATCAGCGCCAGCGTTCCGCCCTCGCCATGGTTGTCGGCGCGCAGCAGGATCAGCACATATTTGAGCGTCACCACGACGAGTAGCGCCCACAGGATCAGGCTGAGCACGCCGAGCACGGCTTGCGGCGTGGCATCGACGGAGGCGCCACTGGCGGCCACCACCGCCTCGCGAAACGCGTAGAGCGGGCTGGTGCCGATATCGCCATAGACGACGCCGATACTGCCGAGCATCAGAGCCTTGAAGCCCGCGGTGGAATGCGCTTCCCCATGCCCATTGGCCGCGGGCGTTTCCGCCGCGGTGACTGCGCTTTCGGATGACATGGGGGTGGGCCTCAGCCGTTTCTCGCACTGCACAATGCAGGAGCGCAGTCGTATACTCCCGGCGCAAATGCATAGGTTAGCCTGAAATCAGGCCTCAGATATGCAACTTACGCATGGATCCGGCCTATTTGCCAGATGAATTCCTCTCGGGCAATCAAATAGTTACCTGCGTACCGACCTCGACCACCCGTCCGGTCGGGATCTGGAAGTAGTCCGTGGCATCGTTGGCCGACCGGCTCATGGCGATGAACAGATGGTCCTGCCATTGCGGCATGCCGGACTGGGCCGAGGGTTTCAACGAGCGCCGCGACACGAAGAACGAGGTCGCCATGATGTCGAACTGCCAGCCGAGTTTGCGCGCGATCACCAGCGCCTTCGGCACGTTCGGCGATTCCATGAAGCCGAACCGCAGCCGCACGGTCGCGAACTTGTCGCTGACGGTTTCCATCCTGACCCGGTCGGCGAGGTCGACGCGCGGGGTTTGCGCGGTTTCGATGGTCAGGATCACGTTGTGCTCGTGCAGCACCTTGTTGTGCTTGAGATTGTGCATCAGCGCGGTCGGCACGAAGCTGGGATCGGAAGTCAGGAACACCGCGGTGCCCTTGACGATATGGGGCGGACGCTTTTCGAGGCTGCGGATCAGGTCGGTCAGCGGCACCTCGATGCGCCGGGTCTTGGCGACCAGGATCGCCGCACCCCGGCGCCAGGTCCAGATCATCACGGCCACCGCCACCCCGAACAACAGCGGCACCCAGGCGCCTTCGAGCAACTTCAGCAGGTTGGCGCTGAAGAAGGCCATGTCGACGACGACGAAGGGCAGGATCAGCGCCGCCGCGGTCGCCCCGCGCCAGTTCCACAATTTCCAGACCACGACAAAGCCCATGATGCCGTCGGCAACCATGGTGGTGGAGACGGCGATACCATAGGCGGAAGCGAGGCCGCTGGAGGTGCGGAACAACAGCACCAGCAGGATTACGCCGAGCAACAGCATGCGGTTGACCCGCGGCAGATAGATCTGGCCGGCGTGGGTCTCCGAGGTGTAGCGAACCTCGAACCGCGGCAACAGGCCGAGTTGCACCGCCTGCCGGATCAGCGAAAACGCGCCGGTGATCACGGCCTGGCTCGCGATCACGGTTGCCGCCGTCGCCAGGACCACCAAAGGCAGCAGCAGCATTTCCGGAACCATGCGGTAGAACGAATTCTCGATCGCCGAGGGGTCGGACAGCACCAGCGCGCCCTGCCCGAAATAGTTGATCAGCAGCGCCGGCAGCACGAAATAGAGCCAGCCGGCCTGGATCGGCTTGCGCCCGAAATGGCCCAGATCGGCATAAAGCGCTTCACCGCCGGTGACCGCCAGAAACACCAGGCCGAGCGTCACCAGGCCGATGGTACCATGGGTCAGCACGAACTCGATCGCATACAGCGGATTGATCGCCGCCAGCACGGTGGGATCGTCCTTGATGTGGATCAGGCCCATCACGGCCAGCACCGTGAACCAGACCACCATCACCGGCCCGAACGCCGAGGCGACGCGCGCGGTGCCGCTGCTCTGCACCGAGAACAGCAGGACGAGAATGAAGATCGTCAGCGGCACCACGTAATGGTCGAGCGCCGGCGTGACCAGCTTGAGACCTTCGACTGCCGACAACACCGAAATCGCCGGTGTGATCATGGAATCGCCGATGAACATCGAGGCGCCGACCACGCCGAGCGCCAGCAGCGGCAGACTTCGCCTTCCCAGCGCTCGCTGCCCCAACGCCATCAGCGACAGTGTACCGCCCTCGCCGTTGTTGTCGGCGCGCAGCAGCAACAACACGTACTTGGCGGTCACGACGATGAAGAGCGCCCACAGGATCAGGCTGAGCACGCCGAGCACGATGGCGCGCGACACTGGCTGGCCGCTCGCCGCGTGCGAGACTGCCTCGCGAAACGCATAGAGCGGCGAGGTGCCGATGTCGCCGAACACCACACCGATGCCGCCCAGCGTCAGGGCCCAAAAGCCCGAGGTGGCCGGCGCCTCATGGCCTTCGGTGGAAGTGACGCTGACAGTCATGACGCGGACAAACGCTCTTGATGAAAATTTGATCCGGGCGGCTATCGACGCTTCCGCGTTCCCTGTCAATCAAACATAGCACCGACGGCGATCCGGCGCGCATCCAAAGCGGATTTCCCACTGCGGCATTTTGTACGGTATTATAGTATGTCGCCGGATTACGGCTTCAGGTTGGGCGGCAACGGCGGAGCTTCGCGCATCAAGGTGATGGTCACGCGACGGTTGGCCGGCAGGGTCGGATCGTCGGGAAACAGCGGCTGGCCGTCGGCCTTGCCGGCGACCGCGAAGACGTGCGACGACGGCAGCCCTTCCCGCTCCAGGATCTGGCGCACTACATTGGCGCGGTCGGCCGAGAGATCGAACGCGCCGTAATCACTGCGCGCCGGCACGAAGCCTGCCGAGGTGTGGCCGCTGATGTTGACCCGCAGCGGCGTCGCCTTGAGCGGCCCGGCGAGCTTCTGGATCAGCCGGCGGGTGCGGTCGTACGGCACCTTGGAACCGTCGGCGAACATCGAGCGGCCGTCCTGATCGACGATTTCGAGGTTGAGGCCTTCTTTGGTCTCCTCGAACATGATGTGCTTGGAGATTTCGGTCATTTCCGGCATGTCCTGCAGCGCCTGGCGCAGCGAGGCCGAAGCGAGCGAGAATTCGCGGTCGACCGCCAGCTTGGCGCCGCTTTCCGTCGATTTGTCCTTGTCGTCCGGACTCGGGGTGGCGGACGCATCCTCCGGCGAAATATGTTCGGTGTTCTTCAGCTTCGGCCGCGTCGGCAGGCCGTCGGACTCGACAATCCCCGAATAGCGCGCCTGGCTTTGCACGCCGAATGCGTCGCGCATCGAACCCGCGACGACCTTCAGCTTGTTGTTGTCCATGGTGGAGAAGGCCACGAGCATCACGAAGAAGCTCATCATCAGGCCCATCAGGTCGGCAAAGGTCACGAACCAGCCGTGACCTCCGCCGTGTGCGTCGCCGCGTTTTTTCTTGGCCATAGTCTAGCTCCGGACCGCCGTACCCGCCTCAGGCCGGAACCGGTTCGCCCTCTTCGTGACGATGCTTCTCCGGCAGATAGGCCAGCAGCATTTCCCTGACCAAGGCCGGGCTCTTGGAATCGCGGATCATCAGAATGCCGTCGATGATCAGCGTGCGGTTGGTTTCCTCGTCCAGCAGCTTGCCGTGCAGCTTGTCGGCGATCGGAAGACAGAACAGGTTCGCCACCAGCGCGCCGTACAGCGTCGCCAAGAGCGCGGTCGCCATGAACGGGCCGAGCTTCGACGGGTCGGTCATGTTGGCGAACATCTGCACCATGCCGATCAGGGTGCCGATCATGCCGAACGCCGGGGCGCAATCGCCGATGGCGCGGTAGATCTTGCTGCCCTCGTCGAGATGCATCAGAAAATTGTCGCGGTCGCGCTCAAGATTGTCGCGGATGAATTCGAGGTCGTAACCGTCGGCGACATAGCGGATTCCCTTGGCCAGGAACGGCTCGTTGGTCTCGACCTTTTCGAGGCCGACCGGACCCTGCTTGCGGGCGATCTCGGCGATGCGGGCGAGTTCGTCGACCAGATCGCGCGCGGAAAGCCGGCTCATGGTGAAGGCGAATTTGGCGCCGAGCGGCAGGCCGTGCAGCATCACGCCGAGCGGAAACCGGATCATGGTGGCGGCGATCGAACCGCCGAAGATGATGATCATCGCATGTTCGGAGACGAACATGTGCAGATCGCCTCCCATGAGAACCATTACGGCGATGACAGCGATGCCGGAAATCAGCCCGACGCTCGTCATAATATCCATGGGACGCTCTCCAACGCCTACGCGACACCCGCCTATCCTGGACGGTGCGCGGCCCAAATCGGGCCACGTAGGCCAACCCTACGGACGCGCCATTAAAGACGCGTAAAGGTTAAGTGCGGCAATTGCGGCGGGGAGCGGATCGCGCGGACGGGGCCGCCAAACCCGGCCTCATTTGCCGGGACCATGTCCCGATCTCAACCCTTTGCTAACCATTTCGCGGGCTGCGACAACCCGCACCGGGGCGAACGCCGGCCACCGGCGCGCTACCACCGCAGCACGCGCCGGCCGGCGATGTAACCCGCCAGCACCACCACGCCGATCGCCAGGGGATACCAGGTGACGACGAACAGCGGGCTGTCATCGAAACAGTTGGTCGCATAGAAGACGGCCGCGATAGCGCTCGCGGCGAGCCCCGCGATCGCGCCGCCCAATCCAGGATCGGCCGGCGCGCCGCGCTTCAGCGCCGCGATGAAGATCGCGAGCGGCCCGCTGGCGAGCAGCGGAATGAGCGTCATGCAGTTCAGCGCGTTGGAGCCGATCAAGCGGGTCATCCATTCCGCGCGCGGTATCGACAGCAATTCCGCGGCCACACCCGCGCACAGCAACAGCGCCGGAACCGGCAGCAACCATGCCCACCAGCCGAGCGTCGCGACCGGACCCGCGCTGCGAAACAGCGCGCCCAGCGTCACCAGCGCGAGTGGCACCACGATCACGAATTTGAACAGGAACCGGACTGTGCCGAGCGCAGCGTCAATATCGTCGCGAAAGCCGATCCTGGAGAAAAACAGGATTGCGACGAAAGCGATCGCCGGCACCAGCGCCCACAACAGCAGCATCCGGGGATTCGGTCCGATACGACGGTCGGCGGTCAACGCCCGAATCAGATCTTCCGTTGTCATCGCCGGATGTCCCGCAAACCCGCCCGCGGCATTCGCGGTGCGGTGAGGCCCTGCTGTCAAGGCTTGCCCTGGGCCTCACCTGTTAGTTCGCAGAAACCCGGCCTTTGTTACGCGCGTCAGCGAAATTGCCGGCGAAGAAACTCACGATTTGGTGGCAAGCGATTGCAGCGTCTTCCGGTCAAGATCGCGCTGCCGCCGCTGCTCGATCCATCCCTCGAGCGACAGCGCGCCGGGTCCGCCGAGCGCCAGTGCGGCCAGGCCCGCGAGGTAGAGCAGCAGAATTTCATAGCCGACCGATCCGAACTTGATCCCGGTTGCGGTGACTTCGGCGAACTTCACCGAAAAAAATCCATAGGGCAGATGCACTGTGACCAATGCGGTCAGCAGAACCACCGCCATCGGGATACTTGCCCAGGGGATCAGGACCCCAAGCATCACCGCGGCGCCGCCGATCAGTTCGGTCAGTGTTGCCGCCCACGCCGCAAATAGCGGCTCGGGCACACCCAGCGTGTGCAGGACGTTGGCAAAGTTCTCAGGACCACGGGAAAATTTGGCATAGCCATGCGCCATGAAGCCATAGCCGACGGCAAGCCGGATCGGCAAAGGCGCCCAGGCGGCCAATACCGGCGACAACGACATCGAGGTCTTATCAGAGGACGAACTGAAGTCTTGCATGAGGTTATTCCGGTTGCGTGGAAGGACACCCGCGCAACAAGGCCGGCTACCTTACGCCAGCCTTAAATGACGCCCGCGCACACGCCGTTCTCGCAAACACGTGACTGCTGCAATATCCCGTTCAGAGCACCACGACCCTGGCGCCGAGCGGCACCCGTCCGTAGAGGTCGATGACGTCCTGGTTCATCATGCGGATGCAGCCGGAAGATACCGCCTTGCCGATACTGTCCGGCTCGGTCGTGCCGTGGATGCGATATCGCGTGTCCTGTCCGTTCTTGAACAGATAGAGCGCCCGCGCGCCGAGCGGGTTTGCGGCGCCGCCTTCCATGCCGGCCGCCCATTTTGCGTATCGCTTCGGATCGCGCGCGATCATCGCCGCGGTCGGCGTCCAATGCGGCCATTCCCTCTTCTCCTGCACCGTTCCGGTGCCGGCAAAGGCCAGTCCCTCACGGCCGACGCCGACGCCGTAACGGATCGCCTTGCCGCCTTTCTCCACCAGGTACAGAAAGCGCCGGTGCGGGTCGACCACGACAGTGCCCGGCGGATGCGGCGAGCGATAGTCGACCACCTGCTTGAGGAATTGCGCATCGATCTGCGAGGTATCGACGGCGACGACGGGAAACTTCTCAGCCGGCCGTTCGGCATAATACGCCGCCTGTGGCTGCAGCGCCGATCGTTCGACGCTAGGCAGCCCGTCGCCTGTGACGGAGCAGCCCGCAAGGCCAAGTGAAAGCATCGACACGGCGAACACGCGCCGCGCCCGTTGAGAGAGCAGATCGATCATGTCTTCGGGTTCCAGAGAGCTGGGTTGCGGCCGCGTCTATTTCGTTTTCCTGGCGCGCGCACGGGCATCGGCCACGACCCTGACAAAACCGTCATAGTTGAGCGCCTGGTTAACCTTGTAGGCGCCAACCAGGAAGCCGGGCGTGCCCTGAAGCCCGATCGCTTCGGCGATGTTCAGGTTGCGCTTGACGAGACGCAGGATGTCGTCGGCATGTGACGTCATATCGGCATCAAGGCGCGCCTGGTCGACGCTGGTTTTGCGGACGGCCTCGAGCATCTGTTGCTGCGATATGCCGTAGCCGGGAATGTCCATCAGCGCGTGGTGTACCGGCAGATACTGATCCTGATATTTTGCGCCGAGCGCCAGCCTTGCGCCGATGATCGAGGTTTCGGCGAGGATCGGCCAGTCCTTGTAGACAAGCCGGATATTGCCGTCGGCCTTGACGATCTTTTCCAGGCTCTTGGCCGCCGCTTTGCAATAGGGACAGTTGTAGTCGAAGAAATCCACGATGGTGAGGTCGCCGTCGGGATTTCCGGCCACCGGCGCGTCAGGATCGTTCATGATCATGTCGCGCGTGATTTCATTATCGTCGGCACGCACGCGTTTGGGGATGACCAGCAGCGAGGCGGACATCGCCGTCAGGCGCAGGAAATCGGCACGGGATATCGAATTGAACATGGGTGTCTCCCTGGATTAAGCGCGCGAAGCTTTGGCAAGCCTGCCGAGGAAGCCATCGACCCCGATGTCGCCGACAACGCGGGCTTCGGTAATCTCGCTGCCATCGGGATTGAGGAACACGACGGTGGGCGGCCCGACTACCGCGAAGCGCTGCATCAGTTTCCTGCTCGATGTATCGAAATGGGTGAGGTCGGCGCGGATCAGCAGCATGCCGCGAAGCTGCTGCCGCACCACGTCCTGGGCGAAGATGTTCCGCTCCATGAGCAGGCACTCGGTGCACCAGTCGGCGGAAAAATCGACCATGATGCTCCTGCCCTGCTGGCGGCCGAGTTCGATCGCCCTGTCGAGGTCGGGCTCGGTGGAAACCACCTGAAAGCCATCGGAGCTCCGTGCATCCGTCGTCGAAGCGACCAGGCCGGCCGAGACCAGCGGCTGCAGCGGTCCGTAGTCGGAGAGCGCGGCGCCGATGACGAGCACGCAGCCGTAGAACAACGCCAATACGCCGGCGGCTCCCCGCGCGAGACTGGAGGACCGCCAACGCGGCGCCTCGAGCAAGGACGGCACGTCGAGGTAAAGTCCGACAGCGATGAACATCGCGCCCCACGCGATCGCCGTCAGCGCGACCGGGAATACCCGCGAGCCCATCCAGATCGCGAGTGCGACAAAGACGAAGCCGAAAATGTGCTTGACCCGCACGAGCCAGGCGCCAGAGCGCGGCAGCACCTTGGTGCCGAGGACACCGAATCCGATCAGCGGCAGCCCCATCCCGAGACCGAGCGAAAACAACGCCAGCGAGCCGCGCGCGACTTCGCCGGTTTGCGCCACGAAGACCATGGCCGCCGCCAGCGGCGGCGTCACGCACGGGCCGACGATCAGCGCCGATCCAAAGCCGAGCAGCGCGGCGCCGCCGACCGATCCCTTGTTCCCCGCGGTCATCGCCAGCTTCGCCGTCCAGGATTGCGGCAGTTGCAATTCGTAGAGCCCGAACATCGACAGCGCGAGCGCGATGAACACGCCGCTCATGGCCAAAACAGCCCATGGCGTCTGCAGCACGGCCTGCAGATTTTCGCCCGACCACGCCACGACAATTCCGAGCATGCCGTAAGCGGCCGCCATCGCCACCACGTAGGACGCCGAAAGGACGAAGCTGCGGGCCAGCGATAGCTGGGCGCCGGCCCGCGTCAGCATGCCCGACAGAATCGGGATCATCGGAAATATGCAGGGGGTGAACGACAGCAACAGGCCGAAGCCGAGAAAGGCCAGCACGGTCGAAGCCAGGCCGCCACCGAAGAGGCCGGCTTCAGTCGCTGTTCCCGTGGCCTGCGGCGCGGCCCAATTTGAAACGGCCGTCGAGACGCCGGATTGGGTCTCGCCGGCCGCGGCACTCGCGGTCCGATTCTCTGTCGGCGCGACCGCGCCGCCCAGCGCCGCTTCCTCGACTAGCAAGGTCGCAAGATCGACCGTCTTCGATATCGGCGGATAGCAGATCGTGTTTTCGCCGCAGCCCTGATAGGTGACGACGAGGCGGCCCTTCTCCGGCAACAGCTCCGCCGGAACCGTCGCCATGCCGGTGCCGTGATAGACTTCGACCATGCCGAAGTTCGGATCGTCCTTGGGTTCGCCCTTTTCGGACGCGGTCCTGATCCGCTGACCGTCCAGCGTGACCACGATGCGGTCGCGATAGAGGTAGTAGCCGGGCGCAATCGTCCAGCTCAGTTCTATCCCCTCCTCCTCGTCGAGCTGCGCGCGAAGCTGAAAGGCCTGGTCCGCCGGCAGCGGTGCCGACGCTGCGGGAACGGTGGCGATCACCAGCCGCAGCAGCAACGTAACAAAACCGAGAATTCGAACGTAGAGCATGGGGTACCTTCTTTGAGCGATCCGACGGCCCATGTGGCGTTGCGACCTTAAGGCAGCCTTAAGCCTGGAGACGGACTGCCAGGGTCGGAACAGGAGCGGCGTCGATGCGAATTCTGGTGGTTGAGGACGACCCGGTGCTGTCGGACGGACTGAAGGTCGGGCTCGGGCTTTACGGCGCGACGCTCGACATCGTCGCCAGTTGCGCCGACGGACACGCGGCGCTCGCGGCCGACGACTTCGACGCGCTGGTGCTTGACCTGATGCTGCCGGACGGATCCGGTCTCGAACTGCTGGCGGCGTTGCGCGCGCGCGGCGACCGCACGCCGGTGCTGTTGCTGACGGCGCTCGACGACGTCGCCGATCGCATCCGCGGATTGGACGCCGGCGCGGACGACTACCTCGGCAAACCATTCGACCTCGAAGAACTCGCCGCCCGTGTCCGCGCCATCAGCCGGCGGCAGGAAGGCCGCGCCTCGCCGCAGGCTTCCTATAACGGCGTCACCCTCAACCCCGCGCGCCTCACCGTGACCGTCAACGGCACCGACATCGGTCTGTCCCGGCGTGAGTTCGCCGTGCTGGCCGCGCTGATGAACCGGCCCGGCACGGTTTTGTCGAAGGGCGATCTGGAAGCCAAGCTCTACGGCTGGCAGGAGGAGGTCGAAAGCAACACGGTCGAGGTGCACGTCCACAAGCTGCGGGTCAAGATCGGACGCACCAAGATCGAAACCTTGCGCGGCATCGGATACCGGATGAGGCCGGTCGCGTCATGAGCTCGCTGAAAGGAAGGCTGTTTCTGATCCTCGTCGCCGCGACCGGCCTGATCTGGCTTGCCGCGACCTGCTGGATCTATGTCGGCACGACGCGCGAAGTCGAAAGCGTGCTGGATGCGCGATTGCAGGAAGCAGCCAGAATGGTGCTGTCGCTGGCCTCAGCCAAAGGCGTGGGCAACATCCCGAAAGACGGCGATACCGGCGAGGCGCCGGAGCTGTTGAACTACGAACGGCAATTGTCCTGCCAGATATGGTCGCTCGACGGGCGGCTGGTGGCGCGCTCCAGCGGCGCGCCGAACGAACGCCTGAGCGACAACGGTGCCGGCTTCTCCGACCGCCGCATCAACGGCGAGACCTGGCGCGTCTTTACCGCCGAAGACACCGGCAAGGGCGTTCGGGTGCTGGTGGGCGACCGGGTCGGCCTGCGCGACCATTTCGTCGCCGAGATCATCAAGGGCGTGCTGGCGCCGCTGGCGCTGACGGTGCCCCTGCTCGGCTTCCTGATCTGGGCAAGTCTCAATAGGGGCTTGCGCCCGCTGCGCGTGCTCGCCGAGGAGCTCTCGCGCCGCAATGCCGACGATATGAGCCCGGTCGAGACCGGACGAATGCCGGACGAAATCCGCCCCGTGATCGGATCGCTCAACGCGCTGTTCAACCGGGTTGAGGATGCCTTGCGGCACGAACGGGCGATCACCGCGTTTGCAGCCCACGAGCTGCGCACGCCGCTGGCGGGATTGCGGACGCAGGCCCAGATCGCGATGGCCGCACGCGACGAGCCGACGCGCACGACGGCGCTGCGCCAGATTCTCGTCGGCGTCGATCGCACCACCCGCCTGGTTCGCCAGTTGCTCGCGATCGCAAAACTCGATTCGGCGCCGGAGGCGTTGCCGGCCCACCAGATCAGCATCGGCGGCGTGATCCAGGAAGTCGTGGACGCCCTGCCGGCACCGGACCGCGCCGTTCCGGTCACGATCGATTCCGCACTGACCGACACCATGGTCACGGCCAACCGTGAATTTCTTCTGCTCGCGGTTCGTAACCTGCACGAGAACGCGGCGCGGCACATGCCGCAGCCCGGCGCCATCCGCTGGTCGATGCAACAGGAATCCGGCAGCCTCGCCGTCTACGTCGATGACGACGGTCCCGGCATCCCGGAAGACGAGATTGCGCTGGTCACGAAACGCTTTTACCGCGGCCGCAACAAGAGCGCGCTCGGCAGCGGACTCGGCCTGTCGATCGCCGACCTCGCGCTACGCGCCAGCGGCGCCCGTTTGGTGCTGCGCAATCGGAGCGACGCAACCGGCCTGCGGGCCGAGATCCTGTGGAAGATGGCGTGACGCAACCATGCATATCGAGACCTATCACGCGGACCGCGACGCCTTGCTGCCGCTGTTCGAACTGGCCGACGACTCGCTCGTTCAGGTTCGCGCTTACATGTCGCTAGGCGAGGTCCTCGTGGCGCGCGCCGGCGAAACGATCGCGGGCCACCTGCAAATCGTCGGTACCAACGCTACGGGCGTTTTCGAAATCAAGAGTGTAGCCGTACGCGAGACGCACCAGGGCCGAGGCATCGGGCGCCGGTTGATCGAAGCGGCGGTCGTACGCTGCCGCAAACGCAACGGTCATCGGCTGATCGTATCGACGGCCGCGGCCGATATTGGCAATCTCCGCTTCTACCAACGGCAGGGCTTTCGCATGTACCGTATCGTGCAGGACGCCTTCGGGCCGTCATCCGGCTATCCGGAAGCGGTGCAGGTCGACGGAATACCGCTGCGCGACCAGGTCGTTTTCGAACGCGCGCTCTAGGCGCGCGCTATTGCGCCTGGGCGCCGATGCCGGCATCCTTGATGATCGGCCACCATTTTGCGATTTCGGTCTTCTGGAACGCGGCCAGTCCCTCCGGCGTCTGCTGGGCGCGCGGCGCGACGTCGAGGCCGAGTTCGGTGAAGCGTTTCTGGATCGCGGGATCGGCAAGCGCCTCTGTTGTCGCGGCATTCAGTTTGGCGATGATTTCCTTCGGCGTTCCCTTTGGCGCCCAGAAGCCGAACCAGCCCGACATGTACAATCCGGGCACGCCGGTCTCGTCGGCCGTCGGAATATCCGACATCGACGCCGAGCGCTGCGGCGAGAGATTGGCGAGCGCCTTGATCTTGCCGGCACGGATCTGCGGCAGCGCCACCGCGCCCTGCACCACCAGCAGATCGACAGTCCCCGACATCAGGTCGGTCATTGCCGGCCCGGCGCCGCGATAGGGAATGAACTGCACTTTCTGCTTGGTCAGGTTCTCGAACAGCACGCCGGAGACATTGGCCGCCGCGTTCTGGTTGACGAAGTTGATCTTGCCGGGGTTCGCCTTCATCCAGGTCACGAGCTCGCCGAGCGTGTTCGCCGGCAGGTCGTTCTTGGCGACCATCAGCTGCGGATTGTTGGAGATCAGCGCGATCGGCTCAAAATCCTTTTCGAGGTCGTAGTCGAGCTTGTAGATGATGCTGCCGACATGGGTGTCCCACTGGCCGATGTCGAAGGTGTAACCATCGGGAGCGGCGCGCGCGACGCGCCCGACGCCGATGCTGCCGCCGGCGCCGCCGACATTCTCGATGACAACGGATTGCCCGAGCGGAATCCGCATCCGTTCGGCCATGATCCGGGCGGCGGCATCGGTCGAACCGCCCGGTGGAAACGGAACGATCAGCGTGATCGGGCGCGATGGATAGGTCTGCGCTTGTGCGCCCGTCGCGCCTGCGAGGATCAACAAGGCAGCCGCGCAAAACCCTCGCATCACGTTTCCCCCTCGCCTGTTGAAATTCCCTCGTCAGTGGATGTTGATCAGTGGATCTCCGCCGATTTCTTCAGCGCGGCCTTCAGCTTTTCCAGCGTAAAGTCCTTGCTGCGCGCGATCTCGAGGATCGGCGTCTCGCGGCGCGCGCAGAGTTCGCAGGCATCGGGAATTTTCGCGGCGATATCATGCGGGATCACGATCGCGCCATGGCTGTCGGCGTGAATGAGATCGTCGGAGCGCACGGTCATGCCGGCGACACGCACTTCACCGCCGAAATTCTCCGCATGCACCCAGGCGTGCGAGGGTCCGATCGAGCCGGCCAGCGCCTGGAATCCCGGCGCCCATTGCGGGATGTCGCGGATCGAGCCGTCGGTGATGACGCCGAGACAGCCGAGCGCCTTGTGCACATTGCTCTGCACCTCGCCCCAGAACGCACCGTAGCCGACGTCGGCGCCGTCGATGTCCTGGATCACGGTGATGCGGGGCCCAAATCCGGTGCCGACATATTCGTAATATTCGATGCGGCGCTTGGCCTGCTCATCGCCTGGCAAGCCCGACTTCAGCACCGAGCGGATCGTCACGGTGCGGGCATAGCCGACCATCGGCGGCAGATCGGGAAACGGGCAGACCAGCGGCTTGGTGGTGTAGCCGATCAGCCGGCGCTCGGGGGCCACGATCTCCATCGCATTACAGATCGTGGGCGTGTCATAGCGCCCCAACGCTTCGAGGACGGACGCGGGCAAGGGAGCGGTCATGGCTTTGTTCACGGCGTTTACTCCTGATTTTTGGGCCGGCTGTTTTTGGCAACGCCGTGCATCCATAGCCCTATAGCCCAGATTGGGGTCGAACCCAACTCGGCTGCGTTCATGGCTGATATATCGGGGGTCGCCGGGCTCAGTTCAGCCGCGTCGGACGCTCGTCCTCGGGTTCGTCGGGAGCGGGCCCAAAGGCCGGCGCCGCGGTCGTCGGTGCGGCATCGCCGGCCGGCGCCGCAGCCGTGGCAGCCGTCGCAGTGCGCTCATGGTCGCGATAGGACTTCCACCCCATCGGCAGGCTCATGAGATAAAGCACCGAGCCGAGCGACAGGATGTGCCAGGGATAGCCGATCAAGAGCGCTATGAAGAACACCACCGAGACGAATACCGGCAGCACCATTTCCGGCGGCACCCGCATCTTGACCGACTTACCGGAAAATACCGGCAGCCGCGACACCATCAGGAAAGCAACGCCGAGCGTGTAGATCGCGGTCAGTGTCGCCGGCGGCTTATCGGTACCCAGAAACACCAGATAGATCGGCAGCAGCGCCAGGATCGCGCCGGCCGGCGCCGGCACGCCGGTGAAATAATTCGCCGCGAAGGCGGGCTTGTCGGGATCGTCGATCGAGGCGTTGAAACGCGCCAGCCGCAGGCCGCCCGAGATCGCGAACACCATCGCCGCGATCCAGCCGCCATTGTTCAGCTCATGCAGCTGCCAGAAATACAGGATCAGTCCGGGGGCGACGCCGAAATTGACGAAGTCGGCGAGGCTGTCGAGCTCGGCGCCGAATTTCGACTGGCCCTTGATCATGCGCGCGACGCGGCCATCGAGGCCGTCGAGGATGGCCGCGAACACGATGGCGTAGACCGCCAGATCCATCCGCCCCTCGGTCGACAGCCGGATCGCGGTCAGCCCGGCGCAGATCGCCAGCAAGGTGATGAAATTCGGCACCAGCATCCGCACCGGAATCGGGCGAAACCGGCGCCGGCGCAGTTCGGGGGCTTTGGTATCAAATGGCGTCATGACAGCCATTATATAGCAAGCGGCGGCCCCCTGCGCCATCGGCCGACTGAGCGACAGATTCAGCCAAATCGATGGTTAATCGGCCCGAAACGTCCGGCCCTGCTCGCTGGAGCCGAAATCGGCCAAAATGGTCTCGCCGGCAACCGCGGTCTGGCCCTCGGAAACCAGCGCCTTCATGCCCTCGGGCAGATAGACGTCGAGACGCGACCCGAAGCGTATCAGTCCGAACCGCTCGCCGGCGCCGATCGACTGCCCTTCGCGCACGAATGAGACGATCCGCCGCGCCACCAAGCCGGCGATCTGAACCACGCCGATCCGGCCGTTGGCATTGGATATCACCAGCGAGTTGCGCTCGTTGTCTTCGCTGGCCTTGTCGAGTTCGGCATTGATGAAGGCGCCCGGGCGGTAGGCGATGCGGTCGATCCGCCCCGCGACCGGGCTGCGGTTCACGTGGCAGTTGAACACGCTCATAAAGATCGAAATCCGCGGCAACGGCCGGTCGCCGAGCCCGAGTTCGGCAGGCGGCAACACCTGCGAGATCAGCGAGACGCGGCCGTCGGCCGGCGCCACCACGATGCCGTCGCGCACCGGCGTCACGCGAACCGGATCGCGGAAGAACAGCGCGCACCAGACCGTCAGCAGCGTGCCGATCCAGCCCAGCGGCGTCCAGATCCAGAACAAGATCAGGCTGGCCAGCGCAAAGCCGCCGATGAAGGGATAGCCCTCCGGATGAATCGGCGGGATCTGCGCGCGGATGGAATTCGCAATCGACATTAGGACTCGCTGTTATCTGCTACAATCCCGTGGCGGGAGGCTGCGTCTACTTACGATTATTCCGCGGCAGTCGCTACAGGGTCTTTCGCCGGGTCTTTCGAAGAATCCCGGACCTGGTCGTCGACCGGCGGCGGAACGCGGTTCGGCGCCCCGTTTTCGTCGTCGATCTGCGCGAGCTTCTCCCGCGCCTCCTGGGCCTCACGCTGCCGGTTCCACATACTGGCATAAAGCCCGCCGGATGCCAAAAGCCGGGCATGGGTGCCGCGCTCGGCGATGCGGCCCTGGTCCAGCACGATAATTTCGTCGGCGCCGACGATGGTCGAGAGCCGGTGCGCGATCACGAGCGAAGTGCGGCCGCGCGAAACCCGCTCCAGCGATTCCTGGATTTCGTGCTCGGTGTGGCTGTCGAGCGCCGAGGTCGCCTCGTCCAGCACCAGGATCGGCGGCGCCTTCAGCACGGTGCGCGCGATCGCGACGCGTTGTTTTTCGCCACCCGACAATTTCAGGCCGCGTTCGCCGACCTGGGTCTCGTAGCCCTTCGGCGACATCTTGATGAAACTGTCGATCTGCGCCAGTTGCGCCGCCTCCTCCACTTCCACGTCGCTGGCGTCCCAGCGGCCGTAGCGGATGTTGTAGCGGATGGTGTCGTTGAACAGCACGGTGTCCTGCGGCACCATGCCGATCGACGCGCGTAGGCTCGCCTGCGTGACGTTTCGGATGTCCTGACCATCGATCAGGATTTTGCCGCCGGAGACGTCGTACAGGCGAAACAGCAGCCGCGAGATCGTCGACTTGCCGGCGCCGGAGGGACCGACGATCGCGACCGTCTTGCCGGCCGGGACCTCGAAGCTGAGACCCTTGAGGATCGGCCGCTCGGCATCATAGGCAAAGCGTACGTCGTCGAACCGCACGCTGCCCGCGCTCACCACCAGCGGCACCGCGCCCGGGAGATCCTTGACCTCCGGATTGCGCGACAGCACCTCGAACATCTTTTCGATGTCGATGATCGCCTGCTTGATCTCGCGATAGACCATGCCCATGAAATTCAGCGGCTGGTACAACTGGATCATCATGGCGTTGATCATGACGAAATCGCCGATCGTATGGGTGCCGTTGCGGATGCCGGAGACGCACATCAGCATGGTCGCGGTAAGACCGGCGGTGAAGATGACCGCCTGCCCGGTATTGAGCACCGCCAGCGAAGTATAGGTCTTCACGCTGGCTTTTTCGAAACGTTCCATCGAATGGTCGTAACGCGTGGCTTCGCGCTGTTCGGCGCTGAAATATTTCACCGTCTCGTAGTTCAACAGCGAGTCGATCGCCTTGGTGTTCGCCTCGGTATCGGAATCGTTCATCTTGCGGCGGATCTCGATCCGCCACTCGGTCGCGATGTAGGTGAAGTACATGAAGACGACGACCGTGGTCAGGACGGCGGCGACATAGCGCCAGTCGAACTGCCACAGCAGCACAGCGGCCAGCAGCGCCACCTCGACGATGGTCGGGATCAGCTGCAGGATCACCATCCGCACGATGACTTCGATACCGGAACGGCCGCGCTCCAGCACCCGCGTCAAGCCGCCGGTCTTGCGCTCGAGGTGGAAGCGCAGCGACAATTCGTGCATGTGAACGAAGGTGATGTAAGCGAGCTTGCGCACCGCATGCATCGCGACGCGGGCGAAGATGCCGTCGCGCCACTGCGTCAGGATCGCCATCAGCACGCGCAGGCCGCCATAGCCGAGCGTCATCAGCAGCGGCGAGGCAATCAGCCACAGCGTCCAGTTCGACGGCTCGACCGGCGCGCTGCCGGTACCGCTGAGCGCGTCGATCGCCCATTTGAAGGTGAAGGGAACCGCGAGCGTCGCGACCTTGGCGATCAAGAGCAGC
>JAIEPP010000411.1 GCA_019748335.1 Xanthobacteraceae bacterium | reverse complement strand
CCGGCGGGGCCGGCGCCGATGACCGCGACGTTTTTGGAGAGCGATGACATGAGATCAGTGTAGGCCGGATTGACGCTTCGTAGGGTGGGCAAAGCGCAGCGTGCCCACCACTTTTACCGGCATTGGGGATGGATGGTGGGCACGGCGCATTGCGCCTTTGCCCACCCTACGAAGCGGTCAAGCCTTACAGCTTGATCCCCGCCCTCGCGGCGGCCTGCGCCACATACTTCTGCGTCTGCTCGAACGCGCCCTGCAGCGCCTTGGCCTTCGACGTATCGCTGATCTCGGCGAAATGCGCCGCCACCGCATCCGGCGTCCAGTCGGCCTGCGCCAGATTGACGCCCTCGGTCTCGATGATCTTGATCACCGCGAACGAGCCGGCGCCGGCGCCCATGATGGTGCGGGTCGGTGCGTCCTCGCTCAGCAAAAACTCGACCGCCGGTGTGATCGCCTCTGGGCGCATCAAGGCCAGCGCCTGCGGCGGCAGCAATTCCTCGGTCATGCGGGTCGCCGCTGTCGGCGAGATGGTGTTGACGCGGATGTTGTTCTTGCGGCCTTCCTCGGCCAGCACGTTCATCAGGCCGACCATACCGGCTTTCGCCGCGCCGTAATTGGCCTGACCGAAATTGCCGAACAGGCCCGACGACGAGGTGGTGACGACGATGCGGCCGTAGTTGCGTTCGCGCATGCCGGCCCACACCGCCTTGCAGCAATAGAAGGTGCCGGTGAGATGAACATCCAGCACCTTGGCCCAATCGGCGACTTCCATCTTGGTGAAGGACTTGTCGCGCAGAATGCCCGCGTTGGCGCACAAGAGATCGACGCTGCCCCATTCCCTGGTGGCGCGTTCGACCATCGCGGTGACCTGCTCGAAATTCGAGACGTCGGCGCCATCGGCCATAGCGGTGCCGCCGGCTTTTCGAATTTCCTCGACCACGGTTTCGGCCGGGCTGAGCGAACCGCCGGTGCCGTCGCGCGCGCCGCCGAAATCGTTGACCACCACCTTGGCGCCGCGGCTGGCCAGCCCCAGCGCATGCGCCCGTCCCAGACCATTGCCCGCGCCGGTAACGATAGCGACGCGTCCGTCAAACCTGATTGCCATGTGTATTTCCCGAAAGCTTGTCATGCCCCGGCTTGACCCGGGCATCCATCAAGAACGAAAGGTTTTTGAGCAGTGATGGGTTGCCGGGTCAAGCCCGGCCATGACGGAAGTAGCCGCGTTTCGCGACCTGCGCCTCAATCGAAATAGATCAACCCGATCCAGTCAGCCACCAGCGCCGGCTTGTCCTCGCCCTCGATCTCGACGGTTACATTGGTACGCGACTGCAGCTCCTTCGGCTTGCGCAGCTTGGCTTCGGCCAGCGTGAAACGACCGCGAACGCGCGAGCCCGCGCGCACCGGCGAGAGGAAGCGCAGCTTGTCAAAGCCGTAATTGACACTCATCGCGGTACCTTCAATGACGGGCATCACCTCATAGGACATGATTGACATCAGCGACATCGTCAGAAAACCGTGGGCGATGGTGTTGCCGAACGCTGTTTCCTTTTTGGCGCGTTCCGGATCGACGTGGATGAACTGATGGTCCTCGATCACGTCGGCGTAGACGTTGATCCTGGCCTGATCGAGCAGATGCCACGATGACACCCCGATCTCCTTGCCGACCATGGCCTGATACGCCTCAAACGAGACCGGCGGCTTCTTCCAGACTTCATTCATTGAAAAACTCTCTTTAACTGTCCGACCCGGCGGTCCGCACCTTCTGCAGCTCCGGGAATTCCTCTTCGCGAAACTCCTGTCCGCGCAACGCATCCTCGAGGTTGTTATCATGTTCAAGGCGGCGCAGCTGCACGCGGCGGATCTTTCCGGAAATCGTTTTCGGCAATTCCGTCACCAGTTCGATCCGGCGGATGCGCTTGAACGGCGCCAGCCTGCTGTGCAGGTGCTGGAAGATCGACAGCGCGGTAGCCGGTGACCGCGCCACGCCCGATACCAGCAGCACATAGGCCTTGGGGATGGCGAGACGGATCGGATCCGGGCTCGGCACCACGGCGGCTTCCGCCACCGCTTCGTGTTCGAGCAGCACGCTTTCCAGCTCGAACGGGCTGATGCGGTAATCGGAGGATTTGAACACGTCGTCGGAGCGGCCGACGAAAGTGAGATAGCCCTCGTCGTCGGCGAACACCACGTCGCCGCTACGATAGAGATCGCCGTCGGCGCCGCTCACTTTGCCGTCGTCGCCCTGATAGCCCTGCATCAGGCCGGCCGGGCGATCGGCGCCCAGCACCAGCGTGACCTCGCCTTCCTTGGTGACGTGGCCGTCATTGTCGGTGATCTGGACGCGATAGCCCGGCAGCGGCCGGCCCATCGAGCCGACCTTGACCTTCTGGCCCGGCGAATTGCCCGCGAGTGCGGTGGTCTCGGTCTGGCCGTAACCGTCGCGAATGGTGAGGCCCCATGCGGCCTGCACCTGATCGATCACTTCGGGGTTGAGCGGTTCACCGGCGCCGCAGACTTCGCGCAAGTTGACCTTGAAATCCGCCAGCCGCTCCTGGATGAACAGCCGCCATACCGTCGGTGGTGCGCACAGCGTGGTGACGCCGCAACGGCCGACGGTCGCAAGCAATGCCTTGGCATCGAACCGCGGCTGATTGACCACGAACACGGTGGCGCCGGCATTCCACGGCGCGAAGAAGCAGCTCCAGGCGTGCTTGGCCCAGCCCGGCGAGGAAATGTTCAGGTGAACGTCGCCCGGCTGCAGGCCGAGCCAGAACATCGTCGACAAACCGCCGACCGGATAGCTGCGCTGGCTGTGCCGCACGAGCTTCGGCTTCGCCGTGGTGCCCGAGGTGAAATAGAGCAGCATCGGGTCGTCAGCGTTGGTCGGGCCGTCGGCCGTAAAGACCTCGGAGGCGTCGGATGCATTCTCGAAGGGCAGCCAGCCGTCATGCGGCGACGATGCGCCGACCACAATGCGAACCAGTCCGTCGGCACCGAGGCTGGCGAATTTTGCGACCTGGTCCTGCGAGGCCACCACCACTTTGGCCCGGCCGCGATCGAGCCGGTCGCGCAATTCGTCGGGCGTCAGCAGCGTGGTTGCCGGGATCACGACGACGCCGAGCTTCATCGCCGCCAGCATGGTCTCCCACAGCGGCACGACATTGCCGAGCAGCAGCAAGAGGTGATCGCCACGCTTCAGTCCCTGCGCGCGCAGGAAATTTGCCACCTGATTGGAACGGCGCGACAGCGTCGCAAACGACAACTTGGTCTGCCTGTCGCTGCCGGCATCGACGATCCACAGCGCGGTGCGATCCTTGCTTTCCGCGTCGCGGGCGAGTTCCGCATCGAACCAGTCCAGCGCCCAGTTGAACGGGGCTGGATCGGGCCAGCGAAACCCCTTCACGGCCGCATCGTAATCGGTGCGGTGCTTGAGCAGAAACGCGCGCGCTTCCTGGAAGGTCGTCATGATAGACCCTGACTTATTTCACCAAGCTCCCGTCATCCTGAGGAGCCGCGCAGCGGCGTCTCGAAGGATGGCAGCAAGCACCGTCCAAGTCATCCTTCGAGGCTCGCTAGGGCTCGCACCTCAGGATGACGCAACAGATCATTTCCCGGCCAGACCCCGAACGTGCTGGATAATGCCGGAAAAATCCACCCCGCCGTTTCCGGCAGCGTCAAACGCCTTATAGATTTCCTGGGCGTGCTTGCCCAGCGGGGTCGCAGCACCGGCTGCCTTGGCCGCGTCCTGCGCCAGCGTCAGGTCCTTGACCATCAGGCTGGAGGCGAAGCCCGGCTTGTAGCCATTATTGGCCGGCGAGGTCGGCACCGGGCCCGGCACCGGGCAATAGGTGGTCAGCGCCCAGCACTGCCCCGACGAGGTCGAGGCGACGTCGAACAGCGCCTGGTGCGACAGGCCGAGCTTTTCGGCGAGCGCAAAGCCCTCGCCGACCGCGATCATGGAGACCGCCAGAATCATGTTGTTGCATATCTTCGCGGCCTGGCCCGCGCCGACGCCGCCGCAATGCACGATCTTCTTGCCCATGTTCTCCAGCACCGGCCTGGCCGCGGCAAACGCCTTGTCCTCGCCCCCGCACATGAAGGTCAGCGTCGCGCCCTTGGCGCCGCCGGTTCCGCCCGACACCGGCGCATCGACCGAAAGCATGCCGTGCTTGGCTGCGAGCGCATGCGCCTGCTTGGCGCTTTCGACGTCGATGGTCGAACAATCGATGATCAGTGTGCCCTTGCTCATGGCGGGGACCACTTCGCCCCACACCGACATCACGTGCTTGCCGGCAGGCAACATGGTGATGACGACGTCGGCGCCCTTCACAGAACCGACCGAACTTTCCGCGATCCCTGCGCCATCGGCCTTGGCCTGGTCGCGCGAGGCCGCCACCAGGTCGAACGCGGTCACCTTGTGCCCGGCCTTGACCAGGTTGGCCGCCATCGGCCCGCCCATGTTGCCGAGGCCAATGAATGCGATATGTGCCATCTCGAATCCTCCGCTTGGAACGTTTCTGGTTTGATCAGCTGAACTTCAACTCGTCAGCGCCGATTTCGGCGAGATACGGCGCGAGCATTTCGGGCGTGACGTCTTCAATTCGCGGCGGCGACCATTTTGGATTGCGGTCCTTGTCGATCACGGCGGCGCGTACGCCTTCGCGAAAATCGTCGCTCGCGAACACTTCCAAAGCGGCGCGATATTCCCGCACCAGGCATTCTTCCAGCGAGTGCGAGGTCCGCGCCAGCCGCAGCAGTTTCAGCGTCACCACCATGCCGCGCGGCGATTTCTCGCTCAGTGTTTTCAAGGTCGCGAGCGCCAGTTCCGAGCCGTCGCTGCGCAGCGCGGCAAAGATATCTTCCATCCGGTCATACGCGAACCAGCCGTCGATCTTCGACTGCATCGCCGCCACCGGGCCAGCGGTGGCCCCCGTCGCGAATCCGGCGATCAGGGTTTTGACTTCCGCGGCCGTGATCCCGGCGCGAACTTTGGTCAGCGCATCACGCAAATCAGCCAGTCTGGCCGACGGCACCACGGCATCGGCAAAGCGGGCATGGATCGCGTCCGGTCCGTTCATGGCGGCGCCGGTCAATCCGAAATAGCTGCCGATCTCGCCCGGCGAATGCGCCAGCAGCCAGGTGCCGCCGACATCGGGGAAGAAGCCGAGGCTGACTTCAGGCATCGCCAGTTTCGTTTTCTCCGTAACGACGCGATGGCTGCTGTGAGCAGACAACCCGACACCGCCACCCATCACGATGCCGTCCATGAACGACACATAGGGTTTTGCGAATTTGGCGATGCGGGCGTTGAGGATGTATTCCTCGCGCCACAGGATCTTGCCGAGATCGCCCTTGACCTTGGAGCTTTCCCAGAGCGTGCGGATATCACCGCCGGCGCACAGGCCGCGCTCGCCCGCGCCTTCCAGCAGGATCACGGCCACGGCGGGATCGGCCTCGAACGCGTCGAGGGCCTTGTCGATGTCGCGCAGCATCTCCAGCGTCACGGCATTGATCGCCTTCGGCCGGTTGAGCCGGATCACGCCGCAGGCGCCCTCACGCCGCGCGATCAGGTCGCCTTCGGTATCTGCGACAGTCGCGGTCACCGTCATCTGCTACCCTCGATCAACTTGCGCGAAACGATCAGCCGCATGATTTCGTTGGTCCCTTCCAGAATCTGGTGCACGCGCAGGTCGCGCACGATCTTCTCGATGCCGTATTCGCTGAGATAGCCGTAGCCGCCATGGAGCTGCAGCGCCTGGTTGGCGACCTCGAAGCCGACGTCGGTGCCGAAGCGCTTGGCCATCGCGCACAGCATGGTGGCGTCGGCATCCTTGCGGTCGAGGGCCGCGGCTGCGCGCCAGACAAAAGTCCGCGCCGCCTCCAGTTCGGTCGCCATGTCGGCGAGGCGGAACTGCAGCGCCTGGAATTCGTCGAGCCGCTTGCCGAAGGCTTTTCGCTCCTTCATGTAGGCCAGCGACTTGTCGAGCGTGGTTTGCGCGCCGCCGAGCGAGCATGCGGCAATGTTGATGCGGCCGCCGTCGAGCCCGGCCATCGCGATCTTGAAGCCGATGCCCTCCTCGCCGAGGCGATTTTCCGCCGGCACCCGGGCATTCTCGAAAATCACCGCGCGGGTCGGTTGCGCGTTCCAGCCCATCTTGCGTTCGTTGGCGCCAAAGGACAGCCCCGGCGTATCGCCCTCGACCACCAGGGTCGAGATGCCACCCGGCCCGTCGCCGCCAGTCCGGACCATCACGACATAGAGGTCGCCCTTGCCGGCGCCCGAAATGAACTGCTTCTGGCCGTTGAGCACGTAATGATCGCCGTCTCGCACCGCGCGGGTGCGCAGCGCCGCCGCATCCGAGCCGGAGCCCGGTTCGGTCAGGCAGTAGCTCGCCAACAGTTCCATCGAGCACAGTTTCGGCAGCCACTTCTGGCGCTGGGTGTCGTTGCCGAAGGCATCGATCATCCACGATGCCATGTTGTGGATCGAGATAAAGGCCGACACCGTCGGACAGCCCTGCGCCAGCGCCTCGAAGATCAGCGCGGCATCGAACCGTGACAGCGCCGAACCGCCGACGTCATCCCTGATGTAGATGCCGCCCATGCCGAGGGTGGCGGCTTCCCGCATCACGTCGACCGGAAAGTGCTTCTCCTCATCCCAGCGCAGCGCATGCGGCGCGATTTTTTCCGCGGCAAACTCCCGCGCCATATCGCGAACCGCAACCTGGTCCTCGTTGAGAGCGAACATCACGTCGAGGACTAGTTCATCGTCGGGATCGAGAACTCCGCGCCTTCCTTGACGCCGGAGGGCCAGCGCGAGGTGATGGTCTTGGTCTTGGTGTAGAAGCGGATCGAATCCGGGCCGTGCTGGTTGAGATCACCGAAGCCGGACTTCTTCCAGCCGCCGAAGGTGTAGTATGCGATCGGCACCGGGATCGGCACGTTGATGCCGACCATGCCGACATTGACCTTGGCGGCAAAGTCCCGCGCGGCGTCGCCGTCGCGGGTGAAGATCGCGACACCGTTGCCGTAGTCGTGATCCGACGGCAGCGCCAGCGCTTCGGCATAGTCCTTGGCGCGGACCACCGACAGCACCGGTCCGAAGATCTCTTCCTTGTAGATCCGCATATCCTTGGTGACGTTGTCGAACAGGCAGCCGCCCATGTAGAAGCCGTTCTCATAGCCCTGCATCTTGAAGCCGCGGCCATCGACCGCGAGCGTGGCGCCTTCCTTGATGCCGACTTCGACATAGTTCTTGACGCGGTTCAGCGCCTCTTTCGTCACCAGCGGGCCGAAATCGGCGGACGGATCGATCGAGGTGCCGATCTTCAGGGCTTCAACGCGCGGGATCAGCTTTTCCATCAGCCGGTCGGCCGTGGTCTTGCCGACGGGGACAGCGACCGAGATCGCCATGCAGCGTTCACCGGCCGAGCCGTAGCCGGCGCCGATCAAGGCATCGACGGTCTGATCCATGTCGGCATCGGGCATCACGATGGCGTGGTTCTTGGCGCCGCCAAAGCACTGGCAGCGCTTTCCGGTCGCCGCCGCGCGCTCGTAGATATATTGCGCGATCGGCGAGGAGCCGACGAAGCCGACCGCCTTGATATCGGGATCGTCGAGGATGGCATCGACCGCTTCCTTGTCGCCGTTGACGACGTTGAGAATGCCGGCCGGCAGACCCGCTTCGATCATCAAAGCGGCCAGCATCATCGGCACGCCGGGATCGCGCTCGCTGGGCTTCAGGATAAAGGCGTTGCCGCAGGCGATCGCGGGCGCGAATTTCCACATCGGGATCATCGCCGGGAAATTGAACGGGGTGATACCGGCGACCACTCCCAGGGGCTGCCGCATCGAATAGATGTCGATGCCGGGGCCGGCGCCTTCGGTATATTCGCCCTTCATCAGATGCGGCACGCCGCAGGCGAATTCGGCGACTTCAAGTCCGCGCTGGATATCGCCCTTGGCGTCGGGAACGGTCTTGCCATGCTCGCGCGCAAGGCAATCAGCGAGCTTGTCGTAATCGCGTTGCACCAGTTCGACGAATTTCCTCATCACGCGCGCGCGACGCTGCGGATTGGTATTGGCCCACTCGACTTGCGCCGCCTTGGCGTTCTCGACCGCGGCGCGAAGTTCGGCCTTGGACGCCAGCGCCACCTTGGCCTGGACGTCGCCGGTCATCGGCTCGAAAACGTCAGCCGTGCGGCCCGACGTGCCCTTGACCTCTTTGCCGCCGATGAAATGCCCAATCGAACGCATGCGTAATCTCCCTAGACGCGGCTGGATGGCTTTGACGCCCTTTTTGACCTGCATTTACTAGGATACAAGTCCGATAAAATGCACCATAGATGTGCGGAAATGCTGGATCAAGGCGGCAAGACCCAAGGCGTCAATACCAAGGCCGGCAATCCCCTCGACTGGGACGACTTCCGTTTCGTGCTCGCCATCGTGCGCGGTGGATCGGTCTCGGCTGCCGCCAAGCAGCTCGGGGTCGATCATGCCACAGTGATCCGGCGTGTCGACCGGCTGGAAGGCCATCTTTCCGCAAAACTGTTTGATCGGCGCAAGACCGGTTATCTCCTCACCGAAGCCGGCCAGCGCGTCGCCGACAGCGCGGAGGCGATGGAATCCACCATCGTCGCCAACCAGGAGGCGGTCGGCGGCTCCCGCGCGCACCTGACCGGCACGGTCCGGATCGGCGCCCCCGACGGCTTCGGCAGCCACTTCCTGGCCTCGCGGCTACTGAAATTCACCGAGCGGTATCCCGATCTCGATCTGCAGCTGGTCGCCACCGCGCGGCTGTTCAGCCTGTCGAAACGCGAAGCGGATATCGCGATCAGCCTGACCATGCCCAAGGAAGGCCGCGTCGTCGGGCGCAAGCTGCTCGATTACAGCCTCGGGCTCTACGCCGCGCCTGCCTATCTCGATCGCGCGCCTGCCATCAAAGGCCGCAGCGACCTGCCCGGGCATCGCTTCGTAGGCTATATCGAGGAACTGCTGTTCACGCCGGAACTGGATTACCTGCCGCAGGTCTCGCCAAAAATTTCCGCAAAGTTCCGCAGCGCCAATTTGATCGCGCAACTCAACGCCACCCTCGCCGGCTTTGGCATCGCGGTGCTGCCGCACTTCATGGCCACGGCGCATCCGGAATTGCGGCCGGTGCTGCCGGAGGAGATCACGATCTCGCGGACGTTCTGGCTGTTGATGCACGCCGACAGCAAGGATCTGGCGCGGATACGGGCGGTCGCGGACTATATCTACGAGACGGTGGAGAGCGAGCGCGCGCTGTTCAGCGGGCGATGACGCCTTCAATTCGCCTTCGCGCGAGCTTTCTTCGCGACCGGCTTCGCAACCGCCGCCCGCTCCAGCACCGCTTCGCGTCCCGACGCCAAAATCTCGTCGGAGAACTCGCCGGTCCCTGCGATACGCGACAGCACCAGCGTGCCCATCATGGTCGCGAGTGCGGCCATCGCCTGCTTGCGCGCGGCCTTGCGGGGCACATCGAGGATCTGATCGGCCATCATGTCGATCATCTGTTCCAGCTTGGCGGCAAAAGCCTTGCGCGTCTTCGGGCTTTCGCGGGCGATTTCGGCGCCGAGCGTCGGCACCGCGCAGCCATGGCCGGGATCGTCGCGGTGCACCGGCGTCAGATAGCTCTCGACGATGGTGGCGAGACGCTTTTCCGGCGGCGTCTGCTCGGCGACCTTGCGCCAGCGCTCGTTGGAGCGGTCCATCGCATAGGCAAAGGCCTCGATCACCAGCGCCTCGCGGGAGTCGAAATGCGCGTAGAAGCCGCCATGGGTGAGGCCCGCTTCCTTCATCAGGTCGGCGACGCCGATGCCATGCGCGCCCTTTTCGCGAAGCCGCACCGAGGCCTTCTTCACGATCCGGGCGTGAGTCTCCTGTTTGTGCTCTTTCGAATAGCGCATCGGCCGTCCTATTGGATGTTTCCAGTCATATAATAACAGTTATGCGCAGTTAAAGCTGCATTTATTTCGCCTTTGTCGCCTCGCCGATCATCGAAAAGGTCGCGGTTGCGTGCACAGCGAGATTCCCGGCCCCGTCCCGGACGAAACCTTCGGTGTAGCTGGTCTGGCGGCCGAGCTTTATCAGTTTGCCTTCCGCCGAGATGGTGCCAGAGCGCACCGACAACGGCCGAAGATAGGTCAGCTTGAGGTCCAGCGTGACCGCGCCCTGGCCGGCCGGCAGCATGGTCGAGATCGCGCAGCCCGTGGCGGTATCCAGTAACGCCGCCGCAGTCGCGCCGTGCAACAGCCCGATGGTATTTTCGAGGCTCTCATGCGGCTCCAGTTCCATCACGATCCGGCCGGGTTCGGCGACGCGCAGCCGAAAATCGATCAGCCGCGCCATCGGCGGCTCCGGCAGCAGGCCGTCGCGGATCGCGCACATCGCCTCCATGCCCGACATCCCGAAGGCTGCCTTCGCCGCCGGTCCCGGCGCCTGCCAGTCCACCACCCGCTCCCGGCGTGCGGCAGGCGAAAACAGCTCGGCGGCTTCGGTCGTAGTCATGACGGCTCCTTTTAAATGACGTTTATCATACTACATGCACGATGACCGCCCCGCAATGCCGGTCTCCCGTCCGGCCTTGACAAGCCGGCGCAATCCCCCGGAAGTGGCGCCGACCGTCCAAACAGGCTTCGAGAAAATCAGATGGAAATGCTCAATCCCCATTGCGGCGTCGACCGCGACGACAGAGGCGTCGTTCGCCTGACGATCTGCAATGCCGGCTCGCTCAACATTCTCTCCTCCGGCGTCACCGATGGCGTGCGTGAAGGGTTCGAGAAGCTCGCGAAAGATCCTGATGTCCGTGCGGTAATCCTGGCCGGCCAGAGCGAAAAGAGCATGATCGGCGGCGCCGATATCAAGGAAATGGCAAAACTCGACCAAAAGTCGGCCGAGGCCTTCATCACCCGGTTGCGCGATCTCTGCGAGGCCGTGCGGCAGTTTCCGGCGCCCGTGATCGCTCGCCTGCCCGGCTGGTGCCTCGGCGGTGGATTGGAAGTCGCCGCCGCCTGCGATTTCCGGATTGCCGCTGATGATGCCATGTTCGGCATGCCGGAAGTCCGCGTCGGCATCCCCTCGGTGATCCACGCCGCGTTGCTGCCGCGGCTGATCGGCTGGGGCCGCGCCCGCTGGCTGGTGATGACGGCTGAAAATATCGACGCGCCGACCGCGCTGGCCTGGGGCCTGGTTGACGTCGTCGCCAAACAAGGCGGACTCGATGCGGCGGTCGAACACACGGTCAAGGCGCTGCTGGAATGCGGCCCGCACGCGCTGCGTTCGCAGAAGGCGCTGCTGCGGCAATGGGAAGAGCTGCCGCTGACCGAATCCGTCAATCTGAGCGTCGGTGTATTCGGGCAGTCCTACCTCACCGGCGAGCCGCAACGCCTGATGCAGGGTTTCCTCGACCGCAAGCGAACCTAGCCGAGCGTTTTCGAGCGAAGTGGGCACCGGTTTGCGTGAAGAGAACGCGTAAAAATAAAGAGCTAGGCGGCGTCCTTCACCCGGGTCCCATCCCGTAAAGCGATGGTCGTGGCAGACTCGGGTTTCGTGCGCGGCTCTTCGGCCCTTGCCTGTGACGATCCAAACACGCCGGCGACCGGAATGTCGCTCGGGCCGAGGTAACAGTTCCGGCCTGCCGCCTTGGCTGCGTACATGCGGCGGTCGGCTGCGGCGATCAGGGCGTCCCAGCCGTCGGCCCTGTCGGTCACGCGTTCCGCCGCGCCCATGCTCGCCGTAATCACCGCCCCATCGGGGGCTCGGCCAATGCCGCTGACGGCGAGCCGGTTGACGAAGCCGGCGATCTCCGCGCCGGTGGTCTCCGGCATGATCAGCACCATTTCCTCACCGCCCCAACGCACCAGCACGTCCTGACGGCGCGCCACGGCACGGATCGAGGTCGTTACGTCACGGAGAACATCGTCGCCCGCGCCATGCCCGAACCGGTCGTTGATCGACTTGAAACGGTCGAGATCGATGAAGAGGACGCTGAACGGGGTATTGCGGCGCTGCGCGACGGCGAACATAGCATCGAGCATCCGCTCGCCGACCTTCCGCGTCACCGCGCCGGTCAGTCCGTCGGTCGCGGACTTCTTCACCAGGCTGACGAGAAACGTCAGCTGGCTCAGACTGGCGATCGCGGAAATGGCCGAAATCAACACCAGCATGAGAACGATCGCCATCGGCGACGTCTCGGCGAATAGCTGGGGCCAGAAGACCATCGGCAGCACCGTGACCGGGATCATCGGCGCCGTCAGCAAGAGACTCTCGCGCACCGTCAGCGGAAAAATGCTCAGGCTGACCGCGAGAAGCAACGGAGAAAACACATAGGCCTGGGTGCCGAACTGTTGCTCCAGATGTGCTCCGGTATGGGCCAGCACGAATTCCACGCCGAGGATCAGGCCGGCAGGTATCAGCAGCAGCGCCATGACCACGCGATAGGCAGCCAAGGCCCTCGGCTCGAAGCGGTGCGTCCCGAGAACCCAGAATGCGCCGGCGGCGACAACCCGCTCCAGCGCCAGCCAACCGCTAACCGGCCACGGCCAGCAGATGAATTCGATGCCGACCCAGAGCAGGACGAGGACGCCGAAGAACCGCGACACGAACTGCACACGGGAAAGGATCAGGCCGTAGCGTTCATGCGAAATCTCGGCCGAGTGGGAACGCGCCGACAGCATGTCGTCCCAGTTCTTTTCAGTCAGACAACTCGATTTCATCGCTTTCCCGGCCCCCGGATCTTTGCTGCCCCAGCGAACCATCTTGGACTGGAAATTCTGGCGCTTTTTTCCCGACAATTTTAATCAATCGCCGTTCGGGCACGGGTTCGCCCCGGGAATTCCGACGGCTTTCCGCCGGTTTGCGACAAAATTGTGGGGCTCCGGGCGTTGCAAATCCCGCAGCGCATCATATGATGATCGTCATGTTAACTGCGCATAAACCCTGAGGAGCCCTCGCCATGACCGCAGCCTCCGACCCCGTCGTCATCCTTTCCGCCGCCCGCAGCCCCCTGGGCCGCTTCATGGGTGACCTCTCGCCGCTCAGCGCCCACAAGCTCGGCTCCCACGTCATCGGCGCGGCTGTTGAGCGGGCGAAGCTGGCACCCGAACGGATCGACGAGGTCTTCATGGGCAATGTGCTGCCGGCCGGACAGGGCCAGGCGCCGGCCCGTCAGGCCGCGCGCGGCGCCAAACTGCCGGATGCGACCGGCGCCACCACCATCAACAAGGTCTGCGGGTCCGGCATGAAAGCCACCATGCTGGCCCACGACATCATCAATACGGGTTCCGCCAGTATCGTCTTGTCGGGCGGCATGGAGAGCATGAGCAATGCGCCCTACCTGCTGGCGAAGGCCCGCTCCGGCTACCGCGCCGGCCACGACCGCATCATCGACCACATGATGATGGATGGTCTCGAAGACGCCTACGAGACCGGCCGCTCGATGGGCGATTTCGGTGAAGCCACCGCGGAAGCCTATCAATTCACCCGCGCGGACCAGGACAAATACGCGATGGAGACGCTGACCCGCGCGCGCAAGGCGGTCGAGGGCGGCGCGTTCAGGGCCGAGATCGTCCCGATCACGATCACTGAAAAGGCCGGCCCGCGCATCGTCGCCAATGACGAGCATCCGCTGAAAGTCGATCCCGCCAAGATTCCCGGCCTCAAGGCCGCGTTCCGCGCCAACGGCACCATTACCCCGGCCGCCTCCTCGGCCAATGCCGACGGCGCCGCGGCACTGATCCTCGCAAAACGCTCGCTGGTCGATCGCGAGGGCCTGCCGGCGCTGGCCGAGATCAAGGGCCACGCCACCCACAGCCAGGAACCGCAATGGTTCACCACGGCGCCGATCCCGGCGATCCGCAAGCTTTTGGACAAGGTCGGCTGGAGCGTCGACGACGTCGACCTGTTCGAGATCAACGAGGCGTTTGCGGTGGTGGCGATGGCGGCGCAGCGCGATCTCGGAATCCCCCGGGAGAAGCTGAATGTCAACGGCGGCGCTTGCGCGCTCGGCCATCCCATCGGCGCCACCGGCGCCCGCCTGATCGTGACGCTGCTGCATGCACTGGAAGCGCAGAACCTGAAACGCGGCATCGCGGCACTCTGCATCGGCGGCGGTGAGGCTACCGCGATTGCGGTCGAGCGGATCGTGCACTGACGCCGAGCATGGATGTCCTGAAATGAGGGAAGTTTGGCATTTCAGCCAGGCCGACCTTGCGGCAGGATGTGCAGGTCAGGCAAAGCAGCAAGAATTACCAAGAAAACCACAAGCAAATCTCGAAGATACCCTCCGGGAAAATTGGCAAGAAAGCTGCCAAAGACGAATTCCGGATAAACCTCCAGCAAAATCTCCTGAGGCCCAATGATCTCGAACTGGCTGTCCGCTGCCCTCGCCCGCCGCAACATCCACTACGGCTGGGCGATGGTCGCGGTGACCTTCCTCACCGCCTTGATCACCGCCGGCACCGTCGGCGCGCCCGGCGTCTTCATCGTGCCGCTGCAGAAGGAATTCGGCTGGACCACGGCGGAGATTTCCTCGGCGCTGTCGATCCGCTTCATTCTGTTCGGGCTGATGGCGCCGTTCGCCGCGGCACTGTTGAACCGCTACGGGCTACGCAATGTGACGCTGTCGGCGCTGCTGATCGTGGTGTCGGGCCTGATCGCTTCGCTGGCGATGACCAAGGTCTGGCACCTGATGCTGCTGTGGGGTGTCGTGATCGGCATCGGCACCGGCATGACCGCTTTGGTGCTGGGCGCCACCATCGCCGCGCGGTGGTTCGTGGCGCGGCGTGGCCTCGTGGTCGGCATCCTCACCGCCAGCGTCGCGACCGGCCAACTGGCTTTCTTGCCGTTGCTGGCGACATTGACCGATCACTACGGCTGGCGGGTCGCGCTCGGGCTGGTCTGCACGATGCTGGGCGTGGCGGCCTTCGCCGTGCTGATGATCATGCGCGACCGGCCGAGCGACCTCGGCTTGCGGCCATTCGGCGATGAAGGCACCGAGCCGATAGCGGCGCCGCCGCCCAATAACGCGCCGATCTTGGCGGCGGCGCTGGGCACCCTGCGCGACGCCTCGAAGTCATCCGTGTTCTGGGTTCTGTTTGCCACCTTCTTCATCTGCGGCGCCAGCACCAACGGCCTCATTCAAGTGCACCTTATTCCGATGTGCCTCGATTACGGCATTCCGCAGGTGCAGGCGGCGAGCCTGCTGGCGGCGATGGGCATCTTCGATTTCGTCGGCACCATCGTCTCGGGCTGGCTGTCGGATCGTTACGACAACCGCTATCTGCTGTTCTGGTATTACGGCCTGCGCGGCCTGTCGCTGCTGTTCCTGCCCTTCACCGACTTCTCGTTCTACGGGCTCTCGGTGTTTGCAATGTTCTACGGGCTGGACTGGATCGCGACGGTACCGCCGACGGTACGCCTCACCGCGCAACGGTTCGGACCCGAACGCGCCAACATGGTGTTCGGCTGGATCTTTGCGGGCCATCAGCTCGGCGCCGGCAGCGCCGCTTTCGGCGCAGGCCTGTCGCGAACGATCTATCAAACCTATCTGCCGGCGTTCTTCGTCGCCGGCGCGCTGTGTCTCGTCGCCTCGCTGCTGATGATCACGATCTCGCGGCCGGCACCGAAACCGGCGGTGGCACCCGCCTAGTAAGTAATCGTAGTGCGAACGCCGGCCATGACGCCGTCCTTGATGCGCCTGGTCTGCGCCGGGTCGTTGGGGTCGACCGCCCCGCCGCCGGGATGGACGATATACTGAAACACCGGCTGCAGCAGGAAGCCGGGTTTGACTTCGTGCTGGAAGGTGATTTCGAGGATCGCCTCATAGTCACGAACCGGATACGGCGTGCCGGCGAAAAATTGCGTGTCGCGATCGAGCGCGCGGGCGCGATCCGAAATCCGCGCATAGGTCGCGGCGATGCCGAACTTGTCGTTCGGATGCGCGTCGCTGAAGCCGGTGAACAGAAACCCGCCATCGAGGTAGGCGCTGACCAGATTGCGGTCTGACGGATTGGTCGAGGCGCGGAGGAAGAACGCGATGCCCTTGTCCGAGCCGGGCGAGGCGCGCGCCAGCAACTGCTCGTAGACCATGAACAGGCCGTGGTTTCGCCGCTTCAGCAACGGATCGCCCGAACTGCCGGGATCGGCCAGCGATAGCCCATCGGCGCCGAAGCGCTGATCGGCAAACGACATCATGTGATACCAGCCGCCGCCGGTGATGGTCGCCGGCAGCCGGCTCTCGCCGATTTCGAATTTGTATTTGATCTGCCCGATCCACCATGGCGGATCGTTGACGCGAAACAGAATCCCGTGCGGATTTGATATCTGCGGGTCCACGGTTGCATTGGGCGGCGACGCGCTGCCGTCGAACAGCGCCAGATAGGCCGTGATCTGGTCGGAGAGTTCGGCCTTGAGGCGGATGCCGGGCACCGCGAGCGGCGGCGACGGACCGCCGGTCGGCAGGACAATCCCGGTGATGCCCGGCCAGCCGAGTGCCGAATTGACGAACATATCGTCGTACTGACTGTCAAAGAATTCAATGTCGGACGCCTGCTGGCCGACCCGAACGGAGAACTTTCCGCCGAGCAGCTTCTGCTCGATCCAGAGTTCATAGAGCCGGGTCGCCGGCAGCGACTCGACGCCAGAGACCAGCATCAGGTTGCCGATGTAGCTGCGCGAAAGGCCATCACCGTGGATCTGGAACATGTTGGCGTGGAAGCTGACGCCGGTCCAGCCGGCGACTTTTTCCAGGTCGATCGTGGTGCCGAGGTCGAGACGCCCGGTGTAGATCGCGCCGGTGCGCACGCCGCCGGTTACGTTGGCGAGCCCCTCCCCGATATACGTCATGCTGAACTGATAGCCGGCGTCGGCCAGCGCCTCGCGCGGGTCCTTCGGTGCGATGGCGACCTGATCCGCGCACGCCATTGGTGCTGCGGCAAGATACGCGACCGCCGCGAACAGGATGGCTACACGGGACAGGACACTGCACATGAGGATGTCGCGGCTCGCCGGCTCTATTTGACGATGCCGAGGCGGCGCATGATCAGATAGGCAAGCCCGGAAACGCCGATCATCATGGCCGCGGCCCACAGGAACCCGGTTTCCGTATCGGTCAGCGGCAGACCCTTGGTGTTCATACCGAAGATGCCGGTAATCAGCGTCGGGGGCAGCAGCAGGGTGGTCACCACCGACAGCGCATGGAGATGCCGATTGCTCTCCTCCTCCATCTTGAAGCGGAGCTCTTCCTCCAGCAGCCGGCTGCGTTCGCGGAGTTCGACGATATCGTGGTCGAGGCCGTCGAGCCGCTGCGCCAGCCTGCCGGCCTGCAGCCGCAGCGCCGGATTGAGGCTGTCGGTGTTCTTCTGCTCGAGCCGGTGGAACAGCACGCGCAGGCCTGCCAGCTGCCGGTGCAGCCGGACGCAGGTGCGCCGCTGCCGGCCGAGCTTGCCGCGCATATCGGATTTGATCTCGCCGGCCAGAACCTGCTCCTCGATATCGTCGATATCGGTGCCGATCTTGTCGGCCATGCGGTCCATGGTGTCGGCGACTTCGTCGATGATCTTTTCCAGCAGTGCGGCGACGGTTTCGACGCGGTGGCCGCCTTCCAGCACCCGCCGCGTCGCATCGACCGCGCACAGCGCCTGGTGACGGCCGCTGACCAGCAGCCGCTCCGTCATTGCAAAACGAAGAAATCCGGTCTCCTCGGTCGGGGTGTCGATCGCGCGAACCAGATCGGAAAATACGCCGTAGACGCAGTGATCGGAGGTGTGGAGCTGCTGGTAATTGTCCTTCGACAGCAGCAGTTCACGCGCCAGCGGCGGAACGTCGGTCGCAGCGAGCCACGATCGCGCGCGCGCATCGGTCAGATTGAAATGCAGCCACAGCCTTCCGTCATGGATGCTTTCGATCGGCGCATCGATCGGCAGCGCCTCGGCTCGGCCGTCGCTGTGCAGGCGAAACGCCCATACCAGTCCTGGAATGCCGGAACCGGCTTCGGGCAACAGCGCGCCGGCAACTCGTGCGGGCTCAGCCAACATGCCCGCCCCCGAAATCAGCAAACAACATCGTCAACCCCTGCCAGACCGGCGCGAAATACCTTGCAGAGGCCACGACCTCCGCCACTGGCCGTTTTCGATCAGATTACGTTTTTGTTACAGTTTGATGTCAAGCAGGCGGGCGGGTGTGGACTACTCCGCAGCAAGACTCGTGGTCGCAAGGCCCAAAGCTTCCTTGTTGTAGTCGTGCACGACGCGGCCGAACGGCAGCGTCAGGTCGGCCAGAAAATGATGGGCGCCGACGACGCGCCGCACCGGAAAGTCCGCGACCGGCGCGTTGACGTGCGGCACCAGATGCAAACGCCCCGGCCCGATCCACGATCCCTTGACCACGATATCGATCAGGTTGATCGCAACGAGCTGACAGATTTCCAGATGACCATCGACGCCCGGGATCATCTTCAGATTGATCTGCGTCTTCGACAGCGTCGCCTTGGTCACATCCCAATGGCTCGCCATGCTTTCGTGCTTGTAGCCCATGGTGCCCATGGCTACGAGCTGGCCGGCATATTCCAGCGTCCCGGTCAGCGTGTCCTTGACGATCTCGAGCTTGGGATGGGCGTATTTCTTCGGAAAGCCCCAGATCTCGCGGCCGGCCGCGATTGGCGGATCGTCGTCGAGATACATCTGGCAGACGAAATTGACCTCTTCGCCGTGCAGGCGTGCCGGAATGACCAAGCCGGATTCGGTATAGCTGCCGAAACCCGAGCTATCCGGCATCTTGATCCATTCGTAATGCACGATCGGATTTTCGATCGGCTCCAGCGGCTCGGGCAGCGCGGCACGGATCAGGTCGACATCGGTCTCGTAGGTGATGACGAGAAATTCGCGGTCGACGAAACGATACGGACCCGCCGGATAACTCGGCCCCGCTGCCGGCATCGACGGAAGCTTGAATAGGTCTTCCCTGCGCATCGCAAATCCCCAAGTTTGAATTCGAGTTTGAATTCCCCGGCGAACTGCTAGCCGCCGAGGTTGACAATGATGTGAGGGAATTCCTTCAAACCCATGACGGGCCTTGTCATCACGGCGTCACGGCTCCCCGTGAATTCTCCGCGCAAGGAGTATTGAGCATGGACGCGCGGACACCACATCACGAACAGACGATCTCCAACCGCGGATGGCGGCCCGAGCGCTGCGACCGCGTGGCGCTGGTGCTGCAGGGCGGCGGCGCCCTCGGCGCCTACCAGGCCGGCGTCTACCAGGCCCTGCATGAATCAGGCATCGAACCGGACTGGGTCTGCGGCGTTTCGATCGGCGCGATCAATTCGGCCATCATCGCCGGCAATCCGCCGGACCGCCGCCTCGAACGGCTGCAGATCTTA
>JAIEPP010000366.1 GCA_019748335.1 Xanthobacteraceae bacterium | reverse complement strand
CATACGCCGGCCTGGAAGAGCCTGGTGGCGCAGGACGCCGTCGAGGAGGAAATTCTGCGCGTGGTCGAGAAATCGAAACACGCCAAGGTGCTGTTCAACACCGCCTGTGAATCGTTCGAGGAGACCAACAGCGGCGTCACCGTCAAGACGCGTTGCGAAAACACCGGCGAAGTGACGGAGTGGAAGGCGACCTATCTGATCGCCGCCGACGGCGCCGGAAGCCAGACCCGCCGCAGCGCCGGCATCGACATGGTCGGACCGTCGACGCTGGCTGTGATGTCGAACGAATACTGGCGCGCCGACCTGTCGCGCCTGCCGATCGCGCGCGAGGCGGCGGGGTTCATCATCGTTCCAGATCGGGATGACCTGCCACGCGCGGGCATCCTCAACACCAACGGCCGGGATCGCTGGTTGACGGTGACGCAAATCGGCCAGACCAAGGACGATCGCGAGCGGCCGTGGACCGATCAGGAATTCATCGAGATCGCGCGCGGACATGCCGGAATTCCGGATCTCGACGTCACGCTGCTGAACCGGTCGATCTGGCGCGTCAGCATGCAGGTGGCCGAGACGTTTCGAAAAAGCCGGGTGTTTCTGGTCGGCGACTGCGCGCATCGTTTTCCGCCGACCGGCGGTTTCGGCCTGAACTCCGGCGTCCAGGACGCACACAACCTCGCCTGGAAGCTCGCCTTCGTGCTGAAGGGCCTGGCCGACGACAAGTTGCTCGACAGCTATTCCAGCGAGCGCCGCCCGATCGCGCAGTCGAATGCCAATTTCAGCTTCGGCAACCGGCTGCGGTTCGGCCTCACCGACGACGCCGTGCGATCGCGCAATCCGGACCGGATCAAGTTCTGGATCAACGACATGGACAATCACCTGCACAGCATCGGCCAGAACCTCGGGCACAATTACGAGGAGGGCGCCGTCATTCCGGATGGCACCGTCGCGAAGGCGTTGAACTCCCGCTACTACGCGCCGACCGACCGTCCGGGCGCACGCTTTCCGCATATGTGGCTCGAGCCGTCGCGAAAACACTCGACACTCGACTGGTTCGACAAGGAATTCACCGTCGTCACCGGTCCGCTCGGCAACGAGTGGCTGGAAGCCGGCCGGCAGGTTTCCGAAAAAACCGGCCTGCCGCTTTCGTTGAAGCAATTGCCCGCGGCCGATCCGGCGGAAGGTTTTCAGCTGGGCATGCGCGGCGCCGTGCTGGTGCGTCCCGACGGACATGTGGCGTGGCGGATGCCGTGGCTGCCGCAGGATCCGGCCAAGGAACTCGCCGGCGCGCTCTCGACCCTGCTGCACTAGCGAGTTGTCCGATGCAAACGTTCGAATCCAATGGCGTCATCACGGCGTATGAGAAAACCGGGCGCGGCGACCCACTGCTGCTGTTGCATGGTGGCGAGGCCGATCATTCGATGTTCGACGGCCTGGCGCCGGCGCTGGCAGGGCAGTTCACCGTCGTCGCCTACGACCAGCGCGATTCCGGCGCCACCAAGAACCCGCCTTCGGCCTATTCGCTGGCTGACCTCGCCGACGACGCCGCGGCCTTGATCCGCGGCCTCGGCTACGACCGCGCCCATGTCATGGGAACCTCGCTCGGCGGGCTGATCGCGCAAACGCTGGCGGCGCGGCATCCGGAGACGATCGACCGGCTGATCCTCAGCAGCACCTGGAAGGTCAACAAGAGCCCGCTGGAAGTGAACGCGGAGGCGTTCCGCACGCTGGCGTCGTATCGCGGCGACACCGCCGCCAACGCGCCCAAAATCGCGGAGTATTTCTTTCCGCCGGACTGCCTGCGCGCGCGGCCCGAACTGATCGACATCTTTCGCGGCAGCAACCGCGACGACGGCCAGAAGGCGCGCCGTGGCGCGCTGCTGGCGCAGCCGGTCGCCGCCGATCTCGCCGGCTTCGATCGCCCGACGCTGCTGCTCGCCGGAGCCGAAGACCGGCTGATCCCGAATGCGGAGACCTTTGCGCTCGCGCGCGATCTTGCGCGGGCCGAGACCAGAACCATCGCAGGGGTCGCCCATGTGTCGGCGATCCAGGCGCCCGAACGCGTGGCGGAAGCAGTGACCGCATTTCTGAGTTCAAAAAAGAAGGCGGCTTGACAACAGAGGGGGAGACCATGGCTGACCAAACGAGTTCCGTGCCGTTCGACGAAGCGCCGGTGACGACGCGCTACTGGCTATCGATCATCCTGTTCGCCGTGACCGGCGTGGTCGATTTCTTCGATTTCTTCGTGGTCGGGTTTCTGGTCTCGGTGCTGGCGCCGAAATGGCACCTGACGTTCGGGCAGACTTCGATCATGCTGATGAGCGCCGGCATCGGCGCCATGCTCGGCGCGCTGGCCGCAGGGTTTCTCGCCGACCGTTTCGGACGCAAACCGCTGGCGGTTGCCGGCGTCATGATTTGCGGGCTGAGTTCGGGGGCGATCGCGTTCATTCCGGAAGATGGCTGGGGACTGTTTGCGATCCTGCGCTTCTTCGTCGGCTTCGGGCTCGCCGCGGGCGCGGCCGCGGCGGTTCCGGCCATCGTCGAATTCGCGCCGACCCGCCATCGCACGCTGATCACGAGCCTCGTGGTCGTGCCCGTCGCCTTCGGCGTGTTGTCGGCGTCGGTAACGGCGAGCTTCCTGCTGCCGCTGGTCGGTTGGCGCGGATTGGCCGCGGTCGGATTCCTGCCGATCATCCTCGGGCTTTTGACCCTGTTCATCATGCCGGAATCGCCGCGCTGGCTGATCAGCAAGGGCCGGGTGCGGGAAGCGCAGGCCAGTATCCGCAAGCTGTACCGGGTCGGCAACGAGACTATTGCGTTGCCCTCGTTGCCGGCCGCCAGTCCCGGGAAATTTGCCGACCTGCTGGTCGAACAGCGCCGTTTCTGGCTGACGATCCTGATCTGGTTCGGCGCCTCGACGGCGAACTACGGCGTCTTCCTGTGGGGACCGACGATCGTGGCGCTGCTGCTCGGGGTGGCGCCGCAGAATGCGGCAAAAATGTTCATCTATGTCAGCCTCGCCGGCGTCCTCGGCCGCACCGGGTTTGCGTTCCTGGCGCATCGGGTTGGCCGCAAGCCCTGCGGCGAGCTGATGGGATACGGCACCGCGGTTTCGCTGGCGCTGGCTGCGTATTTCCACAATGATTTTGTCGGGTCGGTGCCGCTGTTCCTGGTGTTCCTGGTCGCCGGTGCGCTGTTTTTCGACGGCGGTTTCTCCAACCTCGCGCCCTATCCGGCGGAAATCTTCCCGGTCCAGCTTTCCGGGCGCGCCGTGGGTCTTGCCCAGTTCTCCAACGGTGTCGGCAAGATCGTGGGCCCGTTGTGTCTCGCCTTGATCGCGGGCGCGGATAATTTCGTGCATCCGAGCGCGACGGCAGCAGCCGTGACGCCGGCGTTCTTCTTTCTCGCCGGCGCGGGCCTCCTGATCGGTCTTGCGTTCACATTCCTCGGCGTCGAGCCGCACGGCCGGCCGGTGTCATTGTTTGGTGCAAACGCCGGCAACGCCGGATCGAAGCCGCTGACGGCAAAAACGGCTGCGTGACTGGAAGACAGGAGAATACCATGAACATGACGCTCCGCGCGACCGCGACCACGGCGCCGTTCGATACCGGCAAGCTCGACCGGTTGATGGAGGAGGCCGGTCTGGATGTCCTGATCGCGACCTCGCGTCACAACGTGCAGTACCTGCTCGGTGGCTATCGTTTCTTCTTCTTCGATGTCATGGAGGCGATCGGCATCAGCCGCTATTTGCCGGTGTTCGTTTATCAAAAAGGCCATCCGGAGAACTCCGCCTACATCGGCAACGGGATGGAACGATTTGAGAATGAACTCGGGAGCATCTGGACGCCGGTCGTCAAGACCGGCTCCTGGGGGACCCTCGATGCCATCGGCCTTGCGGTCGAGCATGTGAGCAAACTTGGCGGCGAGACGAAGCGTGTCGGCATCGAGGCCGGCTTCCTGCCGTCGGACGCCAAGGATCTGCTCGCGGCCCTCGACAGCATCGAGCTTCGAGAGGCACATTTCACGCTCGAACGGCTGCGTGCCGTGAAGTCTCCAGCCGAGCTCGAATTGATCCGGGAAGCTTCCGAGCGGGTGGTCGATTCCATGATGGCGACGTTCGCCGCCTGCACGCCGGGCATGACCAAGAACGACGTCGTCGCGCAGCTGCGGCGTGAGGAACAGCAACGCGATCTCGTGTTCGAATATTGCTTGATCGCCGCGGGCAGAAGCCACAATCGCGCGCCGTCGGGCCAGCAGCTCGAAGAGGGCGACGTGATCTCGATCGATTCCGGCGGAAACTACCGGGGCTATATCGGTGATCTCAGCCGGATGGCGGTTCTCGGCGAGCCCGACAGCGAGCTTCGCGACTTGCTCGGGGAAGTCGAGGAAATCCAGCAGGCGGCGCGGCGCGTCATCCGGCCGGGCGTCAGGGGCGGCGACATCATTGCGTCGGGAGAGGCAGCCGTAAGATCGTCTCCGCACCGTGCCGTGCTCGACTTCACCGCGCACGGTATCGGGCTCGTCAGCCATGAAGCGCCGCGCCTGACCGCAACGGGCCCCGTGCCCTATCCGCCGTACGACGCCAATCGGCCGCTCGAAACCGGGATGGTCATTTCGGTTGAAACGGCGCTGCTGCATCCGGCGCGCGGCTACATCAAGCTCGAGGATACGCTGATCGTTTCGGCAGACGGCTGGGAAGCTCCGGGGGACGGCGGGCGAGGATGGAATTACCGCTAGTCGACCCAAGATCGACCCGCGGCCGACCGCGCATCCCAACTGGTTCAGCGTCGGGGCATCGGGGAGGGCGAACTACCGCTTCCCCGGAATAATCGCCCGCAACGCCTCACCACCCGCCGGCGTGATGCAATAAGTCCGGCCGTCGGCCTGCTTTTCGATCCAGCCTTTCGCCTGCATGCCCGCGATGACCTGCTTGCCGGCCGGATGCAGCCGTTCGGGCGCCAGGCCCCGGGTGGGGCTCATCCGCTGTAACGCGGTGCGTTCGGTGGCATGCGGGATGTGACGGGGTCGCGCGGGCATTTCATGTCCTCTTTCGTCTTCAGCACGGGCCGCGAAAGCCTATTGGGGCCATTCGCCAACAGGTCGCGATCCCTGATCTCCTGAAGTCAGCCTTCCCATACCGTGTTTTGCCCGGCGACCGTCAGAAACGGCCGATCGTCTCGCATCTCGACCAGACCCAGTTCGACGAGCTGTGTGACATGCGCCTGGTTCAGGATGAACCATCGCTTTGCGGCAATATCCTTCATGGTCCACCGCAGGTCGATCGCATCAAGCCCAAACCGGGCCAGCGGGTCTTCATTATCTTGCATTCAAACCGTCCACTTCGTCGGCAGTTAGACTCCCGACGCGGGCACAAGTTCCATTTGCTGGAGTTGTCGGAAGGTGAGGGCAGTGGCGCGGAACTGAAACTTCGTACGGCTCGCAGAAGTATTGGCGGGCCACTGCGCAGGGGGAATTGGCCAACGGTCCTGCGCAGGCGCCAGCGATCACGCGTCAGATATAAGCCGCTATGACTCAGGTATCGTCAGCGGCGCTGGTCACGGCAATATTCGTCGCCGTTGTCATATTCGATGCAGACCTTGACCCGGCGGCGGGGTGCTTCGTCATCACGGGCGTCGCCGTACCCCCGGCCCTGGTCGGCGCGGTCCACCCGCCGGCTGGATCTCTCGTCCCGGTCCCCGTACCTGCCGAGGTCTTTGTCGCCGTCGCGATAATCATCGCGGTCGCGCTGCATCTTTCTCGCGAAACCCATTTCACGATCCGCTTGACCCATGGAGCCACCCTCGCCACGACGCACCCTGCCGTCGCGATTGAACTCACGGTCGTCGCCGCCGGCTCGGTCACGCTCCGCAGGTTGATCGCGCGGTTGCGCGGGGTTGCGGTCGGGCGGGGCGGGAACGGTTTGCGAGGCCGCAGGCGGCGCTTTGGCCGCCTCCTCGGCAAGCAACGGGCAGAGGCTTGTTGAAACCAGCAGCACGGTGGCTAGAAGGACGCGCATGAAAATCTCCGTCGTTCGAGGCTGCCCCGGGCAACCGGATATTGTTTGCCGCGCTTAGTACCGCCGATAATAGCGACGGCCATAATAGGGGTCGCCGCCGTAGTATCCCGGCCCGTAGCCGTAGCCGTAGTTGTAGTTGTTGTAGTAGTAGTCGTTGCGCTGTTGCTGGGCGGCGATCGCGCCGATCGTTCCGAGCGCCATGCCGAAGAATGCGAGGCCCGCGGCGTTATTCCGACGGTAGTATCGGCGACGACGGGCCGCGCTGAAATCGGTCGCATCGCTGACCCCCAGGGTAGCCGACGCACCATCCGAAGCGGGACGCAATGCACCGGCGGCGGCTATCGGCTCAGGGATTGTGAGAAGCAGCACGGCAACCATCGCGGCCATGAGGCTGCGACTGGCAGGAGAAAGCAATCCTTGACGCGTCAACATGATATTGCCTCTTTGCGAATTGAGTTATCGTCCCAAGCATCGTGTACGACGTCCATCACCTGACAATGTTGACCGACATCAACGCAAGCCTGGTTGTGCAGTGAATCAATCGCTTCCCTGTTCCGCGCTTCAGCCCGTGGCCTGCACCGGCTTGCCGCGATGCCCGATCTCCGCCACGCACTTCAAGCCGGTTTCCAATCAATCCGCGGTGACACGGTCTCCTGCTCGTCGGCAAGAAGCCTCAACACCATCTGACGTTTGACAGGGTCCGTGGTTTCGGAAAGAATTTTTCTGTAGTGCGCCAGGTTCCGTTCGTGAATGAAAAATTCCATAGGCCGACCTCGCGTGGTGCGGCGAGAGTGTACCCGAACTCCCGGTCACCGAAGGCTCCACAGATGGGTCGGTGATGTTTGCAGCATACGCGTCGCCGCCAAGCGTGCCATGAGCTGTATTGCTCACATCGCGTGAAATAGATATCCGGCGCGAGCGGGAACCTGCTTTATCTGCTGCGGTACGCAATCCGTCGCTATTCGACCAGATCGTAATGCTGGCACAGCTCGGGGGTGATGGTATCCGCCATGACCTGGCAACGGTGAACCTCCGGCGGCTGGTTCCCGTAAATGGTGGCGTGCCAGCCTGTCGCGGGATCGCGGTGAACAGTCACACGAAAGTCACCGGCGCCAATTCTCGTTTTCACGATGTCTTCCAGTTCGGTCGCGGTTTTGGTCTGTTTCTCCATGCTTTCCTCCGCTCACTCGGGGCGACGCAAGCGAGGTTCCCATCCGCGCCGCGCGCCTTAGTCGATCTCGAGGCCGTTCTTGCGCCCGATCTCGCTGACGTCCCTGATATAGGTACTCATCGCCTTCATGAACACCTCGGGCTTGCCGCCGACGATCTCGAACCCGTTGGCGGTCAGGGCCTTGATCACGTCGGGATCCGCGAGCGCGATATTCGCCGAGGTGTTGATGCGGTCGACGACGGCCTGCGGAGTTCCCGATGGAGCCACGAAGCCTGACCAAGCATAATACTCGACCGGGTATCCCAGTTCCTTCAGCGTCGGCGCGTCGGGGAAGGCGAACCAGCGCTTGTCGCCGCTGGTGGCGAGCACGCGCAGCGTGCCGGCCTCGACATGGGTGCGGATGATGTTGGAGGCGGCGAAATCGACCTGGCCGGAAATCAGATCCTGAATCATCGGCGCCTCGCCGCGGTAATGCACGGCCTGCATCGGCGTGTGGCTTTCCTGCGCCAGCATCAGGCCGATCAGATGCGAAGTGTTGCCGGGGCCGGGGGAGCCGTAGTTCAGGGCCTTGCCGCCGCTGGCGGCCTTCACCAGATCGGCCAGCGTCCGGTAGGGGGATTCGGTGCGGACGACGATCGCCAGCGGCGCCCGCACTGCCATCACGATCGGCACGAAGTCTTTTTGCGCGTCGTAGGAAATCGACTTCTTCAGCGCCGGCAGCAGGCCATGGGTGGCGGCGTTGACATAGAGCAGCGTGTAGCCGTCAGGCGCCGCGCGCTTGACGGTTTCAGCCGCCAGAATGCCGCCGGCGCCGCCCTGGTTCTCGACCACGAACGTCTGGCCGATGGTGTCGCGCATCCGGTTGGTGACGATGCGCGCCGGATTATCGGTGACGCCGCCGGCCGCGGCCGGGACCACGACCTTGATCGGACGGTCCGGATAGCTGCCGGGGGCTTGCGCGCTTGCGGTACCGATCAGTGCGGCGAAGATGACCGCCGTTGCCGCCATGGTGACGCGTCGCATATCGATTCCCCCTCGGATTTTCTTGTTGGCGGGATCGCATCATATCCGGGGAGAGGCGGCAAGGGCCGCGGGCGGGGTGCAACGTCGCAGCGGAGAATCTCCGTCATTGCGAGCCAACGGGTCGCGCGAATGCGCACCCGACGACAGGCTCCGCGAAGCAATCCAGCTATCCGTTATGCCGCGCTATGGATTACTTCGCTCCGCTCGCAATGACGGTGCTCTCGGCTTAGTCCTGCCCTGACATATTCTGTAGAAGCGCCAACGCCTCCTCGGCCCGCTGCTCCGGCACGAACAGATGATCGTGGTAAAATGCCGAAACCGCATTGACGCTGATGCCGGCGGCGGCGAGGCGGGCGGTGATCGCGGCGAGGAAGCCGCCCGCGTCGAGCGCGGAATGAACGGTCAGCGTGATCAGGCGCGACGGGAATTGGTGGCGCAGGCCGAAGTGTTCGGCTTCCTCGCGGCGGATCACGAGGGTGGTGCCTTCCGGCTCGCGAAAGGTCAGCTGCGGCGTGAGGGTGGCCGGGGTTTCCGCGCCGTTGGCGATGGTGCAGAACACGAAAACGCCGTCCGGCATTTCGGGCTTCATGTCGTGCAACAGCGCCGCAAGATCTTGTTCAGCCGACATTCACGCTCGCCTCATCGCGCGTAGTATGGGTGGAGCCAACGGGTCCGGCCTTTTGGCCGGCCCGATGATAAACTCCGCGATACCCATCACAACATCGGCGGTATTGATGGGTATCGCTGCGCTCAACCCATCCTACGAAGCAACGCCGCTCTAATGCCGCACCACGATCTTGCCAAGATGCTTGTTGGCTTCCATGTGCTCGAACGCCTTGCCGATCTCGGCGAACGGAAAAACCTTGTCGATCGGGATCTGCAGCTTGCGGCCTTCAACCCCCGACCAGATGTCCTTGCGGACCTCGGCAAAGATCTCGCGGATTTCGTCCAGGGTGCGGGTGCGGAAGGTGACGCCGATATAGTGGATGCGGCGGGCGGCGTGGAGGTCGAAGTTGAAATCGGCATGGGTGCCGCCGAGCCGGCCGACATTGACGATGCGGCCCTTGATCTTGGTGGCCTTGAGATTCTGGCTGGCGACCGGGCCCGAGACCTGGTCGACGATCAGGTCGACGCCTTCGCCATCCGTCGCCTTCAGCACCTGCTCGACCCAGGCCGGATCGCTGGAGTCCACCGCCAGATCGGCGCCAAAATCCTTCAGCCGGCCACGGCGCATCGCGTCGGTAGAGGAGCCGATCACCAGTTTCGCGCCCTTGAACTTTGCAATTTGCATCGCCATCAGGCCGACGCCGGAACTGGCGCCCTGGATCAGCACGGTCTGGCCCGGCTGCAACGCGCCGTTGGTGACGACCGCGTTGTGCATGGTCGAGAGCGCGACGGGCAGGGTCGCGGCTTCCTCGAAGCTCATATTGCCCTGCGCCGGCAGATGAAACAGCCGGCCGTGATCGGTCATCGCATATTCGGCGAACGCCGCACCGCCCGAACCCATCACGCGGTCGCCGACCTTGACGCCTTTGGCATCCGGTCCGATCTCGGCGACTTCGCCGGACCATTCCATGCCGAGCACGGTGCCGACGCCGCCGGCCGCACCATGGGCGTGGCCCTTGGTCATGCCGAGGTCGGCGCGGTTCAGTCCGTTGGCGCGGACATGCACCAGCACCTGCGTGCCCTTCGGCGTGGGTTTTGCAACATCGGTGATCTCGGCGCCATTGGCGCCGTACACATAGGCCTTCATGATGGTTCTCTTTGCTTTTGTCCGATCCCATTGATCGGAGTGGTGAAGCGCGGCGGGCGAGGTGACTCTTCGCGTGAGAGTATGTTGAGGCACCCCCACCCCAACCCTCCCCCGCAAGCGGGAGAGGGGGGCGGACTTCGGTTGTCGCTGTTACTCCGCGGCCTGACGATTGGCGCCGGACATCATGCCTTCGAGGCGGTTGCGGATGATGGCTTCGGCGTCGCGCATGATGCGCGAGACCAGTTCGGCGCAGGTCGGGATGTCGTGGATCAGGCCCTGGACCTGGCCGGCCGACCAGATGCCGTCATCGGCATCGCCGGACGCGTAGACCATCTTGCCGCGGGCGCCGGCGACGAGTTCGCGGACGTCCTCGAACTTGGCGCCTTCGCGTTCCATCGCCACCACTTTGGTCGAGATCGCGTTCTTCGCCACGCGCGAGGTGTTGCGCATGGTGCGGAAAATCAACTCAGTCTCGCGCTCGTCATTGGCGACGATCTTTTCCTTCACCAGCTGATGGATCGGGCTTTCCTTGGTGCACATGAAGCGCGTGCCCATGTTGATGCCTTCGGCGCCGAGCGCCAATGCTGCGACCAGGCCGCGGCCGTCGCCGAAGCCGCCAGAGGCGATCATCGGGATCTTGACCTTGTCGGCCGCGGCCGGAATCAGGATCAGGCCGGGGGTGTCGTCCTCGCCGGGATGGCCGGCGCACTCAAAGCCGTCGATCGAGATCGCGTCGGCGCCCATCCGTTCCGCCGACAGCGCGTGGCGGACGCTGGTGCATTTGTGCACGATCTTGATGCCGTGCTTCTTGAATTCGGTGACGTGTTCCTGCGGCTTGTTGCCGGCGGTCTCGACCACCTTGATGCCGGCCTCGATGATGGCCTGGCGATATTCCGCATAGGGCGGCGGCTTGATGGTCGGCAGGATGGTGAGGTTGACGCCAAAGGGCTTGTCGGTCAGGTCGCGGCAGCGCGCGATTTCCTTGGTCAGGTCCTCCGGCGTCGGTTGGGTCAGCGCGGTGATCAGGCCGAGCGCGCCGGCATTGGCGACGGCGGCGACCAGCTCGGCGCGGCCGACCCACTGCATGCCGCCCTGGACGATCGGGTGTTCAACGCCGACGAGTTCGGTAAAGCGCGTCTTGATCATGTGGCCCTCGGTTTCCTGCTGCTGTTTCTGCGACGCGGAATATCGCGCACGCCTGTTGTTCGCAGGCAGGATGCCGTCCGGCCCGACAAAAGTCTACCGGGCAGGGGCGGTGGGCCCATGCGGAAAAGCGGGGGGCGGTGTCGAAGCGGCGGCTGTCATTCCGGGTTCGCTGCTGGCGCGATCCTTCACACCGCGCCGGAGCCGCCGGCCACGATCTTCTCGTTCAGTTTCTGATCGACGATCTCGACCGTGCGGTCGATGTCGGCGCTGGGCATATTGAGCTGATGCGAGATCAGTTTTACCAGCAGGTCGACGCGCTCGATGAACGGCGCGCCTGAGGCGACCGCGCGGGCGGCCGACGACGGCTTGAGCAGGCTTTCCGCCGCCTTGGCGTATTTCGCGAACGGCACCTGGTCCGCCGGATCGGCGCCGAGACGCCGGGCGATGCCGTCGACATGGTCGTAGATCGACTGCGACAGCTTGAGATCGCCGTGCACGGCGTCGCGGATCGGCTGCGGCTCGTGCAGCGTGATGCAGCGGTAATTGCCGGTCAGCAGCATCGACCATTTCGCCAGCGGGACGAACAGCGAGTCGAACACTTTCAGCTTCACCGGCACGTCCTTGCCGTCCAGCGTCACCGCGTCGATGTCGGCTTCCAATTCGCGCAGCAGCCTGTTGTGCGCCGCGTCGGCAAAGGCCGCGGCCTTGAAGTTGGTCGGCAGGCCGACGTGGAGAACGTTGGCGGCTTCCTCCGGCGGGCGGAAGGCCTGCGGATCGGGCGAGCACAGCGAAACCAGGCCCGGCTCGAAGCGTTCCCAGACCTGCGCGTTGGTATAGGCCTCCTCGAGATCCATGTCCGCCAGCGCCGGGATCCGCTTCAGATAGGGCAGCGGCGGCATGTTCATGATCGAAAGGCAAGGCAGTTTTGCCGCGGCGATCTTGATCATCAGCACGCGGATGGTGTGGTTGGCGTATTGCGGCTCCTGCATCGCCAGACCGACCAGATCATAACGGCTGAGGTCGACGTTTTGCGGCGTCGCCGCGTCGAGCTTGCCGGGCAGGTCGCGCGAGAAGATCGCGCGGTGCACGGCCTCGTCGCGCAGCTTGATGCGAACTTCGGTGCCGTCGCGGTTGATCAGCTCAGCGGTCTTGCTGCGGCACACCAGGGTCACGTTGTGACCGGCCATCAACAGCTTGGTCGCCAGCAGGGAGCCATAGGAGGCTCCCAGGATCAGGATGTTGCGCGCCATGGTCGTTCCTCCAGGTGTCTGCTTGGCGAAGGAACGGAGCACCAGACCTTACATCACGCGCAGAAAGTTACGTCGAAAGTAGCTCGGCGTTACCGGTTCTGTCCTGACAGCACAACCCCAAAACATCGGGCGTTCGGCCGGCCGTCAGGCGGCGTTGGCGCTGTGCTTGGCGGCGGTGGCTTCCTCGTCGAACGCGCTTGAAATGTCGCGCATGCTGATGACGCCGATCAGGCTGTAATTGTCGATCACGGGCAGGTGGCGGATGTGCTTGTTGTTCATGACGTGGCGGACATGCTCGAGCGTGTCGGTCGATGTGCACGACACCAGTTGCTGCACCGAGATCATCTGCGAGACCTTCAGGTTGGCGCCATGCGCGCCGTGTTCGGCGATGGCGCGGACCACGTCGCGCTCGGTGAACATCCCGACTGCGGTGTTGCCCTCGGTGCGAACCACATCCTTGACCACCAGCGCGCTGATATTGCTGGAGCGCATCAGTTGGGCGGCAATCGCGACGGTTTCGTTCATGCGAACGGTGGCGACGCGGGCGGCTTTCTTGCGCAGGACATCTCCGACTTGCATGGCAACCCTCCTTCGGGGTGATTTCATTCAAGTTTGGTATACATAATGCCAATTGTCAATATTGAAAATGTGCTGCCGGTTCCGAAAGATCGGCCGAAAATAGGCAGTATGACTGACGTTTATTGAGGATGGCGGCGCAACGGGGCGGGTGATTGCCGCATTTTGGCTGACGAAAATGCTTTCAGGTATGCCACGACGAGCCTCTAGCCAGCAAACCAAAACGCCCACCCCCGAGGGGATGGGCGTCTTATAGCGTCTTGTAGTTGAAACCGGCCGGCTGGATCAGAAGTTGGCCTGCGCTGCCGCCACCACTTTCCTGCGCCACGGCTTCAGCACCACGATCGCCAGCAGCGAGGCCAGGATATTGGCGCCCGCCGCTATCACGAAGACGCGGTCCCAGGTGCCGCTCGACTGCTGCATGTAGTTTGCAACCGGCACCAGCAACGCGGCGGTACCCTTCGCGGTGTAGAGCAGTCCGGCATTGGTGGTGGCGAACTTCGAACCGAACGTATCGGTGCAGGTCGACGGGAACAGCGAGTAGATCTCGCCCCAGGCGAAGAACACCATGCCGGACAGGATGACGAACCAGACCGGATCGTGACCGAGCATGTAGAGTGCCCAGATGCCGACGCCCTCAAGACCGAACGCGATGAACATGGTGTTCTCGCGGCCGATCATGTCGGAGACCCAGCCGAAGAACGGACGCGTCAGGCCGTTGAGGATACGGTCGAGAGTAGCCGCGAATGTCACCGCGGTCATGGTCATGCCGATCAGGGTGACCGGGATGGCATCGACCTTCCAGTCGAGTGCGATCGGCTTCAGGTTTGCAGTGACCATCAGGCCGCCGGCGCCCACGATCACGAACATGAAATACATCAGCCAGAAGATCGGCTGGCGGATCACCTCGGTCGGCTGATAATTGCGCCGGCTCTGGATCACGTTGACATTCTGCGTGACGGCGGGGACCTGTCCCGCCTTCGGCGCGAACAGGAAGAAGGCGAGGATCATGATGATGATGCCCTGTCCAAGACCGAAGTAGAGGAAGGTGGTCTGGAAGCCGGAACCCTTGATCATCGCCTGGATCGGCGCGACCGTCAGCGCCGAGCCGGCGCCGAAACCGGCCGCCGTGATGCCGGCGGCGAGGCCGCGCTTGTCCGGAAACCATTTCAGTGCGTTGCCGACGCAGGTGCCATAGACGGCGCCAGCGCCGATGCCCGCGACGATCATGCCGAGATAGTAGCCGTTGAGGGTGGTGGCCTCGGAGTTGATTACCCAGCCGATGGCGCAGAGGATGCCGCCGGCGAGAACCACGAGACGCGGGCCGTATTTGTCGACGAACCAGCCTTCGACCGGCACCAGCCAGGTTTCGAACAGCACAAAGAGCGTGAACGCCCACTGGATCGAAGCGCGATCCCAGCCGAATTTCTTCTGAATGTCGGGGACGAAGAACGTCCAGCCGTACTGATAATTGGCGATCATCACCATCGCGCCGACGCCGATCGCCAATTGCGTCCAGCGGTACGTATCGCTGACACGTGCGGCTGTGGGGGCCGTTGCCTCAACCATGTCCGTCATTGCTCCTCCCAAGGCACGCTTCTGTTAGTGTGGTGAGCGTTGCCGATGACAGAGATTGGTATATAATATGCCAGTAGACAAGCGAAATTTCGCTGATGTTTCGTTTACCGGCCGGATTCATGCAGAATGTAGCGGTGCAAGCAATCGCGCGCGAGGCCGCACGACGCGTTTCTTAGCGGATTCGATGGCGCGATAGCCCTGGTAGGAGTCTTGGTAGACCGTATCAGGCGACAGCGGCCCGCAGGCGGGTATAGCCTTGCTGGACCGCCGACCAGAACAGGGCGATCAATCCGAACACCATGATGGTGCTGACTAGCCCGTTCGAAAAGAACACGCCGAGCGAGCCTTGCGATCCCAGCAGCGATTGCCGGAAGGCCTCTTCTGCCTTGTCCCCGAGCACAATGGCCAGTACCAGCGGAGCGAGCGGGTAATTGCACTTCTTCAGCAGATAGCCCAGGACACCGAAAATCAGCATCAGCATGACGTCGAACGTACTGCTGTGAACCGAATACGCGCCGATGGCGCAAAGCACGAGGATGAGCGGCGCGATGATGCTGAACGGCACGCGCAGAATTGCCGCGAAGATCGGCACGCAGGTGAGCACGACGACCAGGCCGACGAGATTGCCAAGATACATCGAGGCGATCAGGCCCCAGACAAACTCCTTCTGCTCGACGAACAGCATGGGGCCGGGTTGCAGGCCCCAGATCAGCAGGCCGCCGAGCAGCACCGCCGCCGTCGGCGAGCCGGGCACGCCGAGTGAAAGCATCGGTAGCAAAGCCGCGGTGCCGGCGGCATGCGCCGCGGTCTCAGGTGCGATCACGCCTTCGATTTCACCGTTGCCGAAATTATGACCGTTCTTCGCGACGCGTTTGGTGATGCCGTAACTCATGAATGAGGCGGGGGTTGCGCCTGCCGGCGTAATACCCATCCAGCAGCCGATCACGCATGAGCGCAACGACGTCATCCAGTAGGTGGGCAAAGTCTTCCAGGTCTGCAGGACGACGCGCAAATTGATCTTCGCGTTGCCGCCGCGAAAGTTCAAACCCTCTTCCATTGTCAGAAGAATTTCGCCAATGCCGAACAGGCCGATTACGGCGATCAGGAAGTCGAATCCATTGAGCAGTTCGGTGAAGCCGAACGTCAGGCGCAATTGCCCGGTGATGGAGTCCAGTCCGACCGCGGCGAGGGCAAAACCCATCATCATGGCTGCGATGGTCTTGAATGGTGGTTCCTTGCTCAGGCCGACGAAACTGCAAAACGCCAGAAAGTAGACGGCGAATTTCTCCGCTGGGCCGAATTGAAGTGCAAAGTTTGCCACCAGCGGGGCGACCAGCGTGATCATGATGACGGCGAACAGCGCGCCAACGAAGGAGGAGGTGAACGCGGCCGTCAGCGCTTCGCCGGCTTTGCCCTGCTGCGCCATCGGGTAGCCGTCAAACGTCGTCGCCACGGACCATGGTTCACCGGGTATGTTGAACAGGATCGAGGTGATCGCGCCGCCGAACAGTGCGCCCCAGTAGATGCAGGACAGCATGATGATGGCGGACGTCGGCGGCATGCTGAAGGTCAACGGCAGCAGGATCGCAACGCCGTTGGCACCACCCAGTCCCGGAAGCACGCCAATGACCACGCCAAGCACAATGCCAACCAGCATCACCATGATGTTGAAGGGTTGTAGGGCCACCGCGAAGCCGTGAAAGAGATTGACGAGTTCTTCCATAGTTAAAGTCCTGAAACCCTGAGCTGACGTGATGGTCTACAGACCGAGCCATTCCTCGAGCGGGCCCTTGGGAAGCGGAACCAGGAACCAGCGTTCGAAAATGAAATAGGTAACGACAGGCATTCCGATTGCCACGGCGGTAACTGTCAGCCAGTTGTATTTTCCCAGCCATCGCATGAACCAGCCGATGAAGATCATGGAAGCGACGTAGAGGCCGGTGAACGGAATCGCACCGACGTAGATCGTGGTTGGTATCACAACGCTCATGACCTGGCGGAGTTGTCCCCATTCCGCGAACAATCCGTCGTTCTCGCCGCGCAGCACGTCCCGGAGATTGATGGCGCTGGAGACGACGATGAACAGTCCGACGTAGAAGGGAAAGAAGCCGGCGCGCGGGCCTTCCGCGCCCCAGTTGATCCCCGCCTTCAGGCTGCCGATGATCACGACCACGCCGAACAGCGCGATCAGCAAGGTAATGCCGGCCTCGACCGTCTTGTGAGTCGGGCCGGCAGCTTCCGGACTATTCGTGTTCATAAAAACTCCATGCGAAACCGCGGCTTCGTGTTCGCAGCCGTCGCTGCGTCACGCGATCACCTGACATTCCTGATCGTGCTGGATCAGTTTCCCGTATTGAGGAAACCGGCTTCCTTCATGAGAACCTGGTGACGCTTTTCCTCGACTTCGACCCATTTGGCGTAGTCCGCCCCGGTCATGAAGGTCGTATTGAAGGCGCCGCTCTTCATAAAATCACGCCATTCGGAGGTCTCGCGTACCTTTTTGAACAGATCGATGTAATAGTCGACCTGTTCCTTGGTGGCTTTTGGCGACATGAAGATGCCGCGCAGCATCAGATATTCCATATCGAGGCCCTGCGACTTGCAACTTGGAATGTCCTTCCAGGCCTTGCCGTCCGCGACCGGCTCGTCATAGGCCATCGGCTTGCCGTCGAATACGCAAAGCGGGCGAAGCTTGCCACCGCGCCATTGTGCGACAGCCTCGATTGGATTGTTGACCGACGAATCGATGTGATTGCCGACGAGTTGAACGGCAACTTCGCCACCGCCTTTGTACGGAATATAGGTGAACTTCGTGCCGGTCGCCTTCTCGACGGCGACGGTGATGATCTGGTCTTCCTGCTTGGATCCTGTGCCGCCCATCTTGATCGTGCCGGCCGGCGACTTCTTCACGACGTCGACGTAATCCTTGACGGTGTTGTAGGGCTTGTCGGCATTGACCCAGAGCACGAATTCGTCGAGCGCCAGCATTGCGACCGGCGTGAGATCCTTCCAGCTGAATGGAATTCCGGTCGCCAGCGGTGTCGTGAAGAGGTTTGACAGCGTGATGATGATCTTGTGGGGGTTCCCCGACGATGACTTCACGTCGATAAAGCCTTCGCCGCCGGCGCCGCCTGATTTGTTGATGACGACCATCGGCTGCTTCATCAGATTGTGCTTGGTGATGATGCCCTGGATCGTGCGCGCCATCTGATCAGCGCCGCCACCGGTACCTGCCGGCACGATGAATTCAACCGGGCGTAGCGGCTCCCAGGTCGCGGAAGCCGCGACGCCACTCGCGCACAACGCGCTCACCGACGCCAGTGCCACAAGCAAAACCGACCTTGTCATTGGCTTCTCTCCCATCGTTTCCCAAGCGCCGTTCTGAGCCGGCTTTGTCGTCAACTAAACCCGTTCAGATTCGGGCAATACGTTCCGACGGTCGCGCCGAAAGAATTGTCCCCGCTGGACGGGTGTCATTTTAATTGTATGAGCGGCTTTGCAGCGTGGCATCCGCTCCTTTCGGACTACGTTGAATGTTCGAATGGAACGGGCTGGGCGGTCTGTGCCTCACAGCTGTGCCGCTTCGCGGACTACCGCGGCGCATTTGGTGCTCCGTCGAGCCGGCCCGCTGTTCATTGGTCCCCCGTGCGCCTCGATACACTGTCGCGGCTAATTCTTGTATCCGATATGCCAGAGTGCAAACGAATAGTCCGCTCAATCGCCGCTATCGGCTGATTTGTCGCAGGTGATCAGGGTGGAAACGGACACAATTAGCAAAAAAATGGCCCCGGAAACCGGGGCCATTGGTCCAAAATATGATCGGGCGCGCCAGACTGCCGGAACGGGAGCGGTTCCAGAAGCCCGGTGTTTTACAGGCCTTACAGGCCGAAGCGGGGCAGGTCGCCGTTGCGAATGGCGATGCGGGCGCTGGCCATCAACAAGCGGTCGACAGTGGCCATCAGACGGGCGAACAGGGAGTTCTGGGGTACGAGGCCGATAGAAGCAGTCTTGGACATGTGGGTCCCCTTTTCGTGAGGTGCGGAACAACTCCGCTTCATCATCTGGGGTCAATTTATGTATACCAGATACCAGTCACAACAGACTTGTTTGCATGGCAGCAATTAGCTGTGTGCAATGCAACATAAATGAGACGATTGGCATTCCGGATCATGAAAAGGCCGCCGGAAACCGGCGGCCTTGGGAGTTGCTTTGGCAGTTTCTTGGGAATTTGCAGCAATAAAGGCGGGTTTACTCCGCCGCCTGCTTCCGCGGCGGGTCGAGCGCACCGGAATCGTGGATTTCCGCGACCTGGTGATCGCTGAAGCCCAGCACCTGGCGCAGGATTTCGTCGGTGTGCTCGCCGAGCAGCGGCGAACGCGTCACGTCGCTCGGGGAGTCCGACAACTTGATCGGGTTGCCGACCGAGATGTACTTGCCGCGGGTGGGGTGATCGACCTCGACCACGGTGCCGGTGGCGCGCAGCGATTGGTCTTCGGCGATCTCCTTCATCGACAGGATCGGGCCGCAGGGGATGTCGTCCTTGTTGAGGATGTCCATCGCCTCGAACTTGGTCTTGGTCATGGTCCACTGTTCGATGCGCGCAAAAATCTCGTTGAGGCGCGACAGCCGGGCCGGCGGCTTGGCGTAGTCCGGATGGGTCTTCCAGCCGGGCTCGCCGATCACGTCGCAGATCTTCTCCCACACCGGGGCCTGGGTAATGAAGTAGATGTAGGCGTTGGGATCCTGCTCCCAGCCCTTGCACTTCAGGATGCGGCCCGGCTGGCCGCCGCCGGAATCGTTGCCGGCGCGCGGCACGGCGTCGCCGAACGGAATGCCTTCGCCGAACTGGCTGTATTCCTTCAGCGGACCATGGGCGAG
>JAIEPP010000647.1 GCA_019748335.1 Xanthobacteraceae bacterium | reverse complement strand
GTCATCGATGCCTTTGAACTCTTGCGCTTGCTCATGTCCTGCTCTCCCGTTTGCGTTTCTGTTGCTGTTACATGCCGAGATAGGCCCTGCGGACGCGGTCGTCGGCGCGCAGGGTTTGATTGTTGCCTTCGAGCGCGACACGGCCGGCTTCGAGGACGTAGCCGTGGTCGGCGGATTCCAGCGCCTCTGCGACGCGTTGTTCGACCAGGAGGACTGTCAGGTTGGATTGCCGCCTGATCTCGATCAGCCGCTCGAAAATGAAATCCGCGATCGCCGGCGACAGCCCCATCGAGGGCTCGTCGAGCATCAATAGCTTGGGTGACGACGCCAGCCCGCGGCCGATCGCCAGCATCTGCTGCTGGCCGCCGGACATGGTGCCGGCGAACTGTTCGCGGCGTTCGGCGAGCACCGGCAGCCACGCGAAGATGCGCTCGATGTTCTGCTTCCAGTCGCGCCGTCCGGCATCGGTGACCGCGCCCATTTCCAGGTTTTCCATCACGGTCAGCGAGGGAAATACCTGGCGTCCCTCCGGGACATGCGCGATCCCCAGATGCGCGCGCCGCGACGGCGCCACGGACAGGAGATCCGTTCCCTCGAAGGTGATCGAGCCGGCGCTCGGCTTCACGATTCCCGAGATGGTCTTGAACAGCGTGGTCTTGCCGGCGCCGTTGGGGCCGACGATGGCGACGAACTGGCCCGCATTGACCGTGATTGACACGTCGTTGAGGACGGGGATCGCGGAATAGCCGGCGCGCAGCCCCTTAATGCTGAGCATGGTCCACCCACTTTTTGCCGAGATACGCCTCGATCACCCGTTTGTCGCGGGTGACGGCTTCGGGTTCGCCCTCGACCAGAACCGCGCCGTGATCGAGCACCAGAAAACTGTCGACCAGACGCACCATGGCCTGCATCGTGTGCTCGATGATGGCGATGGTGACGTCTTCCTTGGCGAGCTTTTGAATGACGGCGACGACCTCGTCAGCCTCGCTGTGTCCGAGTCCGGCTAGCGTTTCATCCAGCAGCAGGATGCGCGGCTGGCCTGCGAGGGCGCGGGCGAGCTCCATCAACCGCAATTCCTTGGTCGTCAGTTCACCGGCCATCCGGTCGGCGATCGCGGACAGGCCAACCCGGGCGATGGCGTCGGCGGCAAGGCGTCGAGCCTCCGCATCGGTCTCGGCCCGGACATAGGCGCCGACCACGACGTTGTCGGAGACCGACATCCGCATGAACGGACGCATGATCTGGAAGGTGCGGCCGATGCCGGCTTCGCACAATTCATGCGGCTTGCGGCCGATCATGTTGCGGCCGTCGATCAGGACTTCGCCGGTATCCGGCCGCAGAAAGCCGTTCAGCAGGTTGAACACGGTGGTCTTGCCGGCGCCGTTCGGCCCGATGATCCCCAGGATGGCATTACGGTGCAGCTTGAAGCTGACATCCTGCACCGCCTTGAGGCCGCCGAAAGCGCGCGACAGGCCGCGCACTTCCAGTACGACCTCCTGGGAGGGGGCCGCTCTGACGGGCTTGGGTGCGGCGGGAGTCGAAACCGCAACGGCAGCAATGGGCGCATCACGCGGTGCCACGGCTTCCGGCTGCGCCACAGCAATCCGCTTGCGCAGGAGATCGCGGATTTTCCAAAACAGTCCTTCCGGCGCCAACAGGATCACGCAGACGATGGCGAGCCCGAAAATCACGCCCTGAATGCCGGGAAAGCGCGTGCCGGCCTCGGCGTTGAGGATTTCTGCCAGCGGGATCAGAATGACGGAGCCGATCACCGGTCCCCAGACCGTGCCGACACCGCCGAACATCGCGACCGTCAGGGCCTGCGCGGACACCAGCATGCCGAACACCGATTGCGGCGTCACCACCAGCAGCACGATGGCGTAGAAGCCGCCGATCGCGCCGGCGATGGCGCCGCTGAGCGTGATCGCCCGCAGTTTCCATGCCAGCGTGTTGATCCCGGCGGCTTCCGCCGCGGCCTCGTTCTGCTTGATCGCCAGCAGCGCCATGCCAAACCGCGTCCGCTCGATCCATTGCGTCAGCACCACCGTGCCAACCAGGATGGCGAGCGCCAGCAGCGTGTAGACCCGTCCGTCGCTGAATTGCATGTAGGCGATCGGATTGTCGCGCTTGATCGGCAGCGTCAGTTCCTGATAGCCGAGCCATTCGAAGACGTAGAGGATGGCGAGCGGGTAGGCGAGCATCGCCAGGGCGAAGTAATGTCCCTGCAGCCGGAAGGTCGGAAACCCCACCAGCAACCCGGCGACGCCGCCGAGCATCGCCGCGATCGGGATCAGCATCCACGGCGACAGGTCGAAATAGATCTGGCCGAGCGCGGTCGTGTAGGCGCCGATGCCGAAGAACGCCGCGTGTCCGAACGAAATCAGGCCGGTGTAGCCGCTGAGCAGGTTCCAGGACAGGCCGAACACCGCCCAGACCAGCACCAGCGTCATCATCAACTGATAGTACGAATTGGTAATCGTCAGCGAGATCGCCGCATAGATCGCGGCGAAGACGACGATGGGAACCAGTGAACGAAAACTCGGCATCATCAGGTCCTCTCGACCATGCGCCCGAAGAAGCCTTGCGGGCGGAAGAAGATGATCAGGAGAAACACGACGAAGATCGCGGCGTTCTGCAGTTGCGTCGGCAGGATGATCGTCGACATCTGCTGCACCAGACCGATGGTCATGCCGCCCCAGAACGCGCCGGTGATGCTGCCCATGCCGCCGAGCACGACGCCGGCATACATGACGATGACGTAATCGACGCCGACATAGGGATGGAACGGATAGTTGGTGGCGAGCAGCCCGCCGGCAATCGCGGTGATGCCGGTGCCGAGCGCGAACGCCACGCGATGCGCGCGATCGACGTCGATCCCCATATAGGTCGCGGCGGTCGGATTATCGGCCGCCGCCCGCAGCGACTTGCCGATCCGCGAGCGGGTGATCAGCAAGGCCAGCAGCGTCATCGTGATCAGTGAAATGACGGCGTCGATGCTGCGCGCCTTGTTGAGGAAGATGCTGATGTCGAAAAACGGACCGAGTTCCCAGGCGGTGCTGGACAGCGGGGTGCGGATCGACGCCAGAACCGAACCGAAGACGATCAGGCCGCCGTTTTGCAGGATAAGGGCTATCCCCAGCGTAAGGATCAACTGAGCGTAATGCCCGTCGCCTTCGAGCGAAGATGTGCGGGTACCTGAGACGCGTGAGATCAGCGTTCGATGGATCACATAGCCGAACGCGGCCAGCACCGGTCCGGCCATCAGGATCGAAATGAACGGACCGACGGTGTTGCCGAAGGTGGTCTGGATTCCGAGCGCGGTGAAGCAGTAGAACGCGGCATACATGCCCAGCATCATGAAATCGCCATGGGCGAAGTTGATCACGCGCATGACGCCGAAGATCAGGCCCAGCCCGACGCACATCAGGCCGTAGACGGCGCCGATCAGCAGGCCGGCGAACAGGGCCTGTAAAAAGCCCTCCAGGAATTGTGTCATTGCAGGCCTCGTGTCGCAGCGATGGTCGTGTCCGCGCGTTTTCTGAATTCGGAAGTATTCGACGGCTGGATCCGGCAATGCGCCGCGATGCGGCTGCCGTCGGCGAGCGAGGCGCAGCCGTCGACCAGTTCTTCGAGCGCCAGCGCCTGCCGCGCGCCGATGACGGCGTCGGCGGCATCGCGAAACCGTGAACGAATCTGTTCCGGCGTCGCGGCGATGACGTCGTCGAGGCGGCGCTGCAGCGTTTCGCCATTGCGCAGCCGGACCGTGATTTCGGCGCCTTGCGCGGCCGGGAAGGCAGCGGTGAAAGTGCTGTCGCCCCTGAGGTCGATCAGTTCGACCAGCCGCAGGATATCGGGATCGTCGAGGCGCGAAAAATTATCCTCCTCGATCGTACCGCGCGCCAGCGTGGCGGCCACGGTGAAGGGAATGCTCATCTTGGCCTGCAGCGCGTGAGCATAGGGGCCGAGCGAGTCGCAGCCGGGATATCGCACGGCGGCGTCGGGGACGCCCACCGCGATGGCGGCGATCTCGTCCGCGCCGGGCAGTTCGTGGGCCACACGCAACGCCGCTTGCGCCGCGGTCTGGGCAAAATTGCAGGCGGGGACAGGCTTGTTGTAGACCGCCATGATTTCGGGCCGCCCCGCGAACATCTGGATATCAGCGGCGAGCGGTTCGCGGCGGTAAGCCGCGAACAGTCCGGCTTCGCCCTCGAGGATGGTCTCAGATGCGTAGGCGCCGGCTTCGGCAAGTTCGATGGCGGCGATGGCGTTGCGGGCGGCAAAGCCCGGATGAAAATACATTTCAGAGCCGCCGGTATGCGGCCATTCGTTGAGGCCCGACGATGTGTTGGCGGCGATGGAGAGCGCGCTGATCGAGGCGTTTTCCGACAGGCCCAGCGCGTGGCTTCCGGCGAGCGCTGCGCCAAGCGGCGCGACAATGCCGGTCGGCCGGTAGAGCCGCGCGAGGTCGGCGTTGAACAGCGCGCGGCCGATTTTTGCGCCGGCCTCGTAGCCGACGATCGCGGCGCACAGGAGTGTGGCGCCGGAAAACGGCGTGCGTTCCGACAGCGCCAGCAGGGTCGGCCAGATCACCACACCGTGGTGGCAGATGCTGCCCGCATGCATGTCTTCCCGCACCAGGCCGTGGCCGAGCGTGGCGTTGGCGAACGCGGCGTCACCGGGCGTTGCCGGTTTGCCGGTGCCGATGATGGTTGCGCCCGTCTCGAGCGGCCGCGCGATGCCGATCGCCTGCCGGCTCCATGCGTGGTCGCGCGCCTCAAAGGCGCAGGAGAGGAAATCCAGCAGGCAGATTTTTGCCTTGGCAACGACCTCGGAATCGAAATCCGCGGGACTGGCGCGCAGCGATGCGCGCGCCAACTGGCGTCCTGCCGAGATTTCGTCCGATCCGATTTTCATTTTGCCGATGCCCAGCCCCGATGTCGTCGGCGGTCAGCCGCGCATTTGCACGCCGGCCCATTCTTCCAGAACCTTGGCGATCGACGTGAAGTCGGACGACGCGCCGAACTTCGCGTTGGTGATGGCCAGCATCTGCCGCACCACCGCGCCGCAAACCATCGGAACGCCCATCGCCTCAGCTTCGTCGACGCACAGCCGCACGTCCTTGTAGGAAAGGCCGGTGGTGAAGCCGAAGTCGTAGGTACCGGGCAGAACGGCGCGCGGGAACTTGTCTTCCGTGGCGCTGTTGCGGCCGCTGCTGGCGTTGAAGATGTCGATCAGGACCTTGGCGTTGACGCCGCCCTTGACGCCCATCGCAACGGCCTCGGAGGTGATGACGAGGGCGGCGGCGGCCATCAGATTGTTGGCGAGCTTGGCGGTCTGCGCCAGACCCGGCAGTTCGCCGGTGAAGAAGATCTTGCCGAAATGCTTCAGGATCGGCTCGACCTCCGCAAAGGTGTCCTTGGGGCACGACACCATCACGGCCAGCGTGCCGTTGACGGCACCCTTGATGCCGCCGCTGACGGGGGCATCGACCAGCGTGATGTTGTTCGGGGCAAGGCCGGCCGCGACCAGCTTGGCGGCGCCGGGGCCGGAGGTCGAAAGGTCGATCAGGATCTTGGCGCGATTGCCCTTGACGATACCGTCGGCGCCGAGCGCGACCGCCTTGACGATGTCGGGCGTCGGCAGGCTCGCTAGCACGATGTCGGAAGAAGAGGCGACTTCCGCAGGGGATTTCGCCAGCCGTGCGCCGCGCTGCACCAGCGGCTTGGTCGCCTCGGCCTGGGTGTCGAACACCGAAAGCGAATAGCCGGCGTCGAGCAGGCGGCCGGCCATCGGGCCGCCCATGCGGCCGAGACCCACGAAGCCAATGATCTTGTCGGGCATCTTTCTCTCCCTGCGGCTCCGCGATGGTGCGGGCGCTCATGTTTTTCTGGTCAGCTTTTTCCGGTGTCAGCCGGCGGCCGCGCCGTGAGGCGCTGCCGTGGTTTCGCCGGGAATGTCCAGATTGTCAGTCAATCTGTCAAGCATAAGATTCGGGGTCGACAAGCCGCGAGCCATCTGGTTAGGGTTTGCAAAACAAAATCAGGGAAATGCGCGCGATGCCGCATGACGAAGTTGCAAGTGTCAGCGCGGCGCTCGGAAAACTGGTGGCCCGCAGCGGCTGGGCGGATGTCGCGGCCCACGGCCACGAGGCCAAGCGCTCGATTCTCAATTTTTTCGCAACCGCATTGGGATCGGCGCACGATCCGGCGGTCACGACGGCGTTGAACGTGCTGACGCCGTTCAACTCGAGCCCGACCTCGGCGATCATCGGCCGGACCGAGCGCCTCGACGCGCTGGGGGCGGCGTTCGTCAACGCGATCTCGGCCAATCTGCTGGATTACGACGACACCCATCTGGATACGATCATTCATCCGACCGCGCCGGTCGCAGCACCGCTGTTGGCGACCGCCGAAGCCCGCGGAATCTCCGGGCGCGACGTCCTCACGGCTTTCATCCTTGGCGTCGAGGTGGAATGCCGGATCGGAAATTCGGTGTCGCCGAAGCACTATTCCCGTGGCTGGCACATCACCTCGACCTGCGGCATTTTCGGCGCCGCCGCGGCGTGCGCCAAACTGCTCGGGCTTTCGGAAGTGCAAATCGTCCACGCGATCGGGATCGCGGCGAGCCAGTCCGCCGGCATTGTGGAGAACCTGCCGAGTGCCGCCAAGAATGTCAGCGTCGGCAACGCGGCGCGCCACGGGTTGTTCTCGGCGCTGCTGGCGCAGGGCGGATATGCCGCGGCCCCGCACGCGATCGAAGGCCCACTCGGCTGGGCGCGCGCGATGGGCGATGAGCCCGATCTTGCGAAACTGACGGGTGGTCTCGGCGAGAGCTGGGAAATCGTCAAGAACACCTACAAGCCCTATCCGGCCGGCATCGTCTTTCATGCCGTGATCGATGCCTGCCTGAAGCTGCGCCGGCAACTGGCTGATGGCATCGACGACATCGAATCGGTGACGGTGCAGGGTTCGCAACTGCTGCTCGACCGCGGCGACCGCGCCGTCGCCAGCGAACGCGATGCGCGGGTGAGCATTCACCACAGCGCCGCCTGCGGTCTTTTGCTTGGCAAAGCCGGGGTGCGGGAGTTTTCGCAAGCCGTGGTTTTCGAACCCGCCGTCGTGCGCTTTCGCGACAAGGTGAGGGCGCAGCTGGACGCCAGCCTGCCGGATGGCGCGGCGCTGGTGACGGTTCGCACGGGATCCGGAAGGATTTTCCGCGAGACGGTAATGTCGGCCCGAGGCAGCCTCGCTGATCCCCTGTCCGACGCCGATATCGAGAACAAGCTTCGTGAATGCATTCACATCGACGGCAATTCGTGCGACGCCGATAAGGTCATCGAGGCCGTCTGGCGTCTGGAGCAGTTTCCCGACGTCGCCGGCCTGATGAAGGCATCGCGCGGCGAACGACCGTGACCTAAAGACCAAGCAAAACCCAACCGCCCAAGAATCTCAAAGTATCCGCAGGAGAGACAAGTCATGACCAAAGAAACTGAAGCCAGCCTGTTCGAAAAAGGTCTCAAGGTCCGCAAGGAAGTTTTGGGCGAAGACTACGTCAACAAGTCCATCGCCGGCGCCGACGAGTTCACGCGCACCATGGCGGAATGGTCGACGGCCTATTGCTGGGGCGCGCTCTGGACCCGCCCCGGCGTCGACCGCCGCACCCGCAGCATCGTCAACCTGTCGATGATCGCCGCCCTCAACCGGCCGCACGAACTCAAGCTGCACGTCAAGGCCGCGCTGAAGAACGGCCTGAGCAAGGACGAGATCAAGGAGATCTTCCTGCAGGTCGCCGTCTATGCCGGCGTGCCGGCCGGCATCGACAGTTTCCGTATCGCCCGCGAGGCCTTCAAGGAAGCGGAGAGCGAATGAGGGGCGGGCTCACTAGCCCTTGACCCGGCGCATCGTCATGGAATGGCGAAAGCGCGATGCGGGATGGGTATTGATCGCGACCTGCGCGATCTTTCCGGTCGCGAGCTTGTAGGTGCGCTGCACCTCGAGCGCGGTGGCGCCGGTCTTGGCCTTGAGCCCGGCCGCAAGCGCGGGCGAGATCAGCGCGGCGGCGATCTCCTGATGGACTTCGACGATGCTTTGGCCGAACAGGTCCTCGATCAGATGGAAGATCGGTCCGGTGTGCCGCTGCAGCAGGCGGCCGACCGCGGCAAAATCCCGGTTGATGTAGACCTCGGTCCAGCACACCGGAAGCTCGCTGCCTTCGGTGTGGCGGAAACCGCGAACCGCGAGCCAGTTCTCGCCGGCCGGGATCCCGGTACGAAGTGCGAGTTCGTCGTCGATTTCGATCATCTCGATGGTATCGATCGCGAAGCGTACCCCGGTCGCGAACGCGACCAGGTCGTTGATGGACATGACTTCGTGCACGTAGGAGTCGGAAGGACGTGGAACGACGACGATGGTACCGGCACCTTGCCGCGAGGACACCAGGCGGTCCTCGCGCAGCCGCCGCCGCGGGAATGACGCGATCTTCCGCGAGTTGCTTGGTGTGAGCGATGCGGAAATACGCGAGCTGCGAAGCACGGGCGTCATTTGAATAGTTTCGGCTGACCGAACGAAAAATCGGCTCCAGGCGGGCCCGGTTGCTCGCCTCGCCAGCGATTATCGGCGATATTCCCGTCATGAAAAGGAAAACGGGGAAGCGCTGAAATGGAAATTGTGTCGTGCGATGTGCTGGTGGTCGGCTCCGGCGCCGGCGGTCTGGCGGCGGCGATCACGGCGCAGCATTTCGGCTGCCAGGTCATCGTGATCGAGAAAGAGGCGGTGTTCGGCGGCACCACGGCGCGCTCCGGCGGCTGGCTCTGGGTGCCGGGAAATCCACTCGCGGCCCGAGAAGGCGCCGTCGATTCGATTCCGGCTGCGCGGACCTATATCCAGCATGCGGCCGGAAATCACTTTGACGGCAAGCGCGTCGATGCGTTCCTCGCCAGCGCCGGCAACATGGTGTCGTTCTTCGAGACCCACACCGAGATCAAGTTCGCGTTCGGCAAGAACTATCCCGATTACCACCCGGATCATCCCGGCGGCGCCGAGGAGGGGCGGTCCATCCACGCGCTTCCGTTCGACGCACGGCAGCTCGGCCGTCATCTGGCGTCGCTGGCGCAGCCGACGGCGGAATCGACCTTCATGGGAATGGGGTTGAACAGCGGGCCCGACCTGAAGCATTTCCTGAACGCGACGCGGTCGGTCAGATCGGCTCTGTTCGTGGCCTCGCGGATCGCCGGGCACGGCCGCGACGTGTTGCTACACGGCCGCGGCACCCGCCTGGTCAATGGCAATGCGCTCGCCGCGCGGCTGCTGAAGACCGTGCTCGACCGGAAAATCGCGATCTGGTCGTCTGCAAAAGCCGTCAGCCTCGACAAGGCCAGCGATCGTGTCGTCGGCGCGGTCGTTGACAAGGGTGAAGGCCAGCGCGTTCTGGTCAAGGCGCGCCTTGGCGTAGTGCTGGCTGCCGGCGGATTTCCGGCGGACAACGATCTGCGCAAGCGGCACTTCCGGCATGTCAGGGAGGGCGCCAACCATGTAACGCTGGCGGCCGACGGCAGCACCGGTGACGCGCTGCGCATGGCCGGCGCCGTCGGTGCTGGGATCAACGACGCTTACGCGAACGCGGCGGCCTGGGTGCCGGTCTCGCTGCTGCCGCGCAGCGACGGCAGTGTCGGGCGGTTCTTCCACCTGATCGACCGGGCCAAGCCCGGCGTCATCGCGGTTACGGCGGATGGACGTCGCTTCACCAACGAAAGTCATAACTACCACGACTTCGTTGGCGCGATGATAGACGCCTGCGCCGGCAAGGCGGAAGTCTCGGCATTCCTGATCTGCGATCATCGCACGCTTCGCCGCTACGGCCTAGGCGCCGTGCGTCCGTCGCCGCTGCCGATCTCCGGTTTTATTCGCTCCGGTTATCTGAAGTGCGGCCGCACCCTGCGCGATCTGGCCACCTCGATCGGGCTCGATCCGGACGCGTTGTCGCGGACCGTCGAGGCGGTCAATCGCGACGCCGCGCAGGGACTGGACCGGGAATTCGAGCGCGGTGCCACTGCCTATCAGCGCCTGCTCGGCGATTCCGATTTTGCGCCAAATCCATGTGTCGGCGAGATATCGAGAGCGCCGTACTACGCAGTGAAAATCATTCCCGGCGACATCGGTACCTATCATGGTCTGGTCACCGACGAGCACGCGCGCGTGGTCGGCGGCGACGGCCAAGCGGTCGAAGGCCTGTTTGCCGTGGGCAACGACGCGGCGTCGATCTTCGGTGGCAGCTATCCCGGCGCGGGCGCCACGCTTGGGCCGGCGATGACGTTCGGCTATATCTGCGGGACATACCTCGCCGCAAAGAACCGGGATCAGCCGCGCACGCCGGCGTGATCCGGTCTCGGGGCTCCAGCCGCTATCGCGCGTCGAACTGATCCGGCCCCATCGCCCACAGCCATTGGTCGTGGCCGTTGGCGTAATTGCGGTTGGTCTGCGCCGGGTTGCGGTTGACCATCGGCCGCATGAACATCGGATGGGTGGCGCTGCGCACCTCGTGCTCGATCGTGAACAGGTGTTTGCCGTTTTCGAGATCGGTGATGTCGCGAAAGCGGTACTGGTACTGGTTGTCCTCGCTGTAGACCAGGTTGCGTTCGGCAAGGCGGCGATGCGGTCCGGAGAAATCCGTGACGTACATCTGGACATGGTGGCCGTCATATTCGCCCTGCGGACGGTCGCTCTCGCGGAAGCGCAGGTACTGGCCGTGGCCGGTCTTGACCTCGGCGACATGGCCGTCGCCATTTTTGAGCTCGGCCGGCATGCCCATGATTGCGGGATAGAAGGCTGAGATCGCCGGCGTGGTTCCGACCGGCACCTCGAACTCGACATAGGGGATGCCGAGCGTGATCCGCCCGAAGCGTTCGGCGTCTGGCTCGTAGCAGCGCACGCGATTACCCCACGGACAGATCGCTTCGACATGGTCGTTGTGCTCGGCGAAGGCGAACGCGGTGCCTTCGAGCTTCTTCGTGATTGACGCCAGCCGCTCCAGCAGCGCCGCCCGGCCGGAGATCACCAGACCGGTATGGCCGCGCAGCACCTGCGCGCTTCCGCTCGGCAGATGAAACTGGCTCTTGCCGACATTGACCCACATGTTGGTGTCGGACACCATCAGATAGGGGTCGCGGGTGAGCCCAAGCCCGGTGACGTAAAACAGCGTGGCCAGCCGCTGGTCCGGAACCGTGACGTTGACATGTTCGAGATGGATGGCGTTGCCGAGGTCCTCGGCGGCACGATCGAAATGTTCCATGGATACGGCTCTGGGCAAGGTGCGGGCGGGCCATCCTAGGGCAGGGTGACGGACTAATCCAACCCTTCGGCGATGCCATTTTGCAGACTGGCAAGCTGCTATTGCCATGGCGCGGTCCAGTTCCATACAGTCGGACATGACCGAACTTCTACTTGGGCGCAGCATCGACCGCCTTGAAGACGCGCGCTTCGTGCGCGGGCACGGGCGCTACATCGCCGATCTGGCGGCGCCGAACGCGCTGCATGGCGCCGTCGTTCGCTCGGCCCATGCCCATGCCCGCATCGTCGAAATCCGTGTCGATGCGGCGCGTCAAATGCCTGATGTTGCAGCCGTGTTCACCGGGGCCGATCTGGCCACTGACCAGATCGGTCCGCTGCCCTGTGCGGTGACCCATATCCCGATGACCGTGCCGCTCGTGGTCCCGTCCTGTCACGCGCTGGCGCGCGACGTCGTCCGCTATGTTGGCGAACCCATCGCCTTCGTGGTCGCGGGCAGCGCCGAAAGCGCCCGCGATGCCGCCGAAGCCGTCATCGTCGAATACGCGCCGCTGGCGCCGGTGGTCGCGATATTAGATGCGGTTCGGCCGGGGGCTCCGACAATCTGGCCCGACGCCGCGGGCAACATCGCATTCCAGTTCAACCGCGGTGACCCCGGTCCGGTCGAAGCCGCGATCCGCGCTGCCGCCCATGTCGTCGAATGCGAACTGGTCAACAATCGCGTCGTCGCCGCACCCTTGGAAACCCGCGGCGCGCTCGGCGCATTCGATGCCGCCAGCGGCCGTCTGCACCTGATCGCCTCGGCCGCCGGCGCGCATGCGATCCGCGACCTGCTCGCCGGCTCCGTTTTCCATATCCCGCGTGAAAAACTGCGCGTCGGCATTCCCGACGTCGGCGGCGGTTTTGGGATGAAGAACGTGCTGTATCCGGAATGGGTGCTGGTGCTGTGGGCGGCGCGCCGCCTCGGCCGCCCCGTCAAATGGATCGGCGACCGCAACGAGGACTTTCTGGGTTCCGTGCATGGCCGCGACAGCCTCGTTCGGGCGCGGCTGGCGCTCGACCGCAACGGCCGTTTCCTCGCGCTCGACACACAAGTCCTCGCCAATCTCGGCGCCTACGTCTCGACGGTGGCGCCGGTGGTGCCGACCATGGCGATGGCGAGCGCGATGGGCGGCGTCTACGACATTCCGTTGATCGCATTTCAGGCGCAGGGCGTCTTCACCAACACCACGCCAGTCGACGCCTATCGCGGCGCCGGCAAGCCCGAAGCCAACTATCTGATCGAGCGCCTGATCGACATCGCGGCCGCCAAACTTGGGATGGATGCACTGAAGCTGCGGCGCAGAAACATCGTCAGCCGTTTTCCCTATGCCAGCGCGATGGGCCTCTCGATCGAGCAGGGCCGCTTCGCGCATGCGATCGATCATGCGGTAGCGGCGGCAACGGGATTCAAGGCGCGGCAAAAGAGTTCGCGTGCGAAGGGAAGGCTGCGCGGGCTCGGCTATGCCTGCTTTCTCGAAACCGCGCGCGGCCAGCCCAACGAAGTGGCGGAAGTCGGTTTCGGTGAGGACGGCCTGATCGACCTCAAGGTCGGCACCCATTCCAATGGCCAGGGCCATGAAACCACCTATGCCCAGATCGCCGCTGATGCGCTCGGCCTGCCGCTCGAGCGTTTTCGATTTCGCCAGGGAGACACCGACGATCTCGACAGCGGCGGCGGCCACGGCGGGGCACGCTCGATGCATCAGGGCGGCACCGCGCTACTGATGGCGGCCGAGGGCCTGATCGAGAATGCGCGGCGGCTGGCGGCGCGGCTGCTGCAAGCCAGCGTCGATGCCGTCAAGTACGAAGCGGGCACCTTGCGTGTTGCCGCGACCGGGCAGGAGATCAGCCTCGACGAAGTCGCTCGCGTCTCCTGCCAGTCGCCGGATGACGAAATTGCGCCAGGGCTGACGCACCGCGCGACGCATCTGTGCGACCGCTACACCTTTCCCAACGGTTGCCACGTCGCCGAAGTCGAGATCGATCCTGCGACCGGCGAAGTGCGGCTCGAGCGCTACGTGATCTTCGACGACTATGGCCGCCTGCTCGATCCGCGGCTGACGCTGGGGCAGGTCCATGGCGGCGTGGTGCAGGGCATCGGCCAAGCACTGTTCGAGCAGGCGCTGTTCGATCCGGACACCGGCCAGAACATGTCGGCGTCGCTGATGGACTATGCGTTGCCGCGCGCGGCGGATATTCCCGCCTTCGAGGGCGATTTGACATCCGACTTTCCAAGCCGCGCCAACCGCCTCGGCGTCAAGGGCAGCGGCCAGGCCGGCGCCATCGCAGCACCCGCCACCGTCATGAACGCGGTGATGAACGCGCTGGCGCCGCTCGGGGTGACGCATCTCGACATGCCCGCGACGCCGCAGCGCATCTGGCAGGCGATCGAGGCTGCGCGGTTGCGGTCAGGCGGTCCGGCGAGATAGCTTCTCGGGTGCACAACGCAAATTAAGCAGACGAAAATCAAAAAGGGAAAATCGATGGGGGCGTCTTGCGGGGCATTCGCGTGCTCGATTTCGGGCGCTATATCGCGGCGCCGTATTGCGCGACCTTGCTGGCGGAGTTCGGCGCCGAAGTCATTCGTGTCGAAAAGCTCGACGGCAGCGAGGACCGGTTCGTGGCGCCGGTCGGTGCAGACGGCGAGGGCGCGCTGTTCCTGCAGATCAACCGCAACAAGAAGTGCATCACGCTCAATCCGATGAAGCCCGAAGGGCAGGAGGTGATGCGCCGGCTGGTCATGACCGCTGATGTCGTCGTCGCCAACCTGCCGCCGCAGACGCTGGCCGCGATGAAGCTGGATTATGAATCGCTGAAGGCGATCAAACCGGACATTATCTTGACCTCGGCAACGGCATTCGATGGACCGGGGCCGTGGTCCGACCGCGTCGGCCAGGTGATGGCGGGCGCGGTCTATATGACCGGCACCGGCGATCCGCCGTACCGCGCCGCCGGCCATCCGTTGTTCATTCGCTGGGCGAAATTGATGGGCGAGGATCACTGGCTGACGGATCCGCGTTTCGCCGACGATCTCAAGCGCGGCGAGAACGGCCCCGTGATCAGCGAACGGATGGCGCGCTGGTGTGCCGAGCGCAGTTCGCAAGAGGCGCTGGATACGCTGGGCGCGGCGATGATTCCGGCGGGTCCCGTGCTGAGCCCGCAGCAGGCGCTGGATCATCCGCATATTCGCGCCGCCGGCTTCCTGCAGGATGTCGATTATCCCGGTCTGCCGAAACCAGCCCCTTTGGCGCGCGCCGCGGTGCGGCTGTCGGAAACGCCCGGCGAAATCGTGACGCGTCCGCCGACGCTGGGCGAGCACACGGATATGGTGCTGGTTGAACTTGGCTATGACGCGGCGGCAATCGCGGCGTTGCTTGAGAAGCGGATCGTCTAGAGCCAGCCCTTGGCGCACGATTCAGGGAAAGCAGACATCAGCGGGCAGGTCGCATGCCCGCGTTGTGCCGTCGCGGAAAGCCGCGAGGACAGCCACGCGGATATCGCGGTGAGAACTTGCTGACCGAACAGGGAAGCGAATTCTTCCGGGCTGCTTGACACACGTCAACGATTTCAAATCATCGCAGTATTAGCGAACGGTGATGCTCCCCGACAAAAATTGGCGGTATTTGAGCGGCAGAGTCGGTTCAAATACTGAATTGTATCGCTATGGCATCATCCGTATTTAAACGATGTTTTACGCGGGGCCGTAAGTTGGTCGACGCCGGAAGCGTCGCTACGGTCAATGAGAGCGAATGGGTTGTTGAGAACTATATCGTCAAGCGTGAGCCCGATGGACGAATTCGGTGCTCGTGTGCCGGCTACAAGTCCAAGAATATCTGCCCTCACGTTGCGGCGGTGGCGATAACACGCGGGCTGACATAGCAGGCCGACGCCCGGCCCGTAGTTCTACGGTGCCGATTTCAATATTCTGGGGGCTCACGTCGATCGCGTTGGGGCCACGTCGTCCAGACAAAAAAAGGGGCCGCCCTGCGGCGGCCTCCCAACACGTGTGAAAAATATTCTGCCGGAGCCCGTGAACATACGTCTCAGGTGGCCATCTCGATCGCTTTGCCGTTGACGCGCGTCTCGTCTTTCAGATTATCGACCGTGACGTGGGTATCGTACCAGGTCAGGTGCGGCCGGGCCCCGAAGCGCTGAGTCAGTTCCGCCACGCGCTCCTCGGTGAACCAGGCTTCCGCCGATTCACGGCTGTCCCAGAGATAAACGCCGCCGGTGCCGCTTTCGCCGTTCAGGTAGTCCTTCCGGATCAAGCCCTTTTTGGCGAGGCCACGATAGATCGGCGCGCTCGACGTGCCGCCTTTGATGGCCTGCTCCTCGGAACGCTTGGGCAAATCGAATTGAACGACAACGATGCAATTGGCCATGTGTGTTCCTCCGGTTTATTTGGGCCGATCATACCATGCCCGGAATTCGGGTACACGGATTCTTGGTCTCGCAGCCCCGCGTCCCTATTTCCGCAATTCCCGAAACGCGTCGTCCAATCGGTCCAGCGCCTCGTTGAGAATCGGGCGCGGGGTCGCAAAATTGAAACGCAGCCAACTCTCGCCACCGGGACCGAATTGCTCGCCGGGGCTCGCGAAAATCCGCGCCCGGTCCTTGACCCGCGCAGCGACGTCCGCGGGCGCTAGGCCAGTGCCGGAGAAATCCACCCACGCCAGATAGGTCGCATCGAGCCGCATCGAACGCGCGCCGGGCGCGGCGTGCTCGATTCTCGCGCTGAGAAGATCGCGATTGCCGGCGAGATAGGGCAGCAACGCATCGAGCCAGCTTTCGCCGGTTCGCCACGCCGCCTCGGTCGCGAGCATGCCGAAGGCGTTGTAGGAGCCGAGCCCGCTGGCCGCGATCCGCGCGTCGATCCGCTGCTTCAGCGCCGGGTTCGACGTGACGCAGGCGCCGACATGGGCGCCGGCGAGATTGAAGGTTTTGGTCGCGGCGAGGCAGGTGATCAGTCGATCAGCGATCTCAGGGGCGGCCGACAGCGTCGGCGTGTGCTTCACTCCGCCCAGCAACAGGTCGCAGTGGATCTCGTCGGACACCAGAATGAGGTTGCGCTCGGCGCAGAAGCTAGCAAGCGCACGGATTTCCTCGACCGACCAGACATTGCCGCCGGGATTGTGCGGGCTGCAGAAGAACACCACCTTGGTTCGTGGCGTCAGTTTCGCCGCCAGCGCATCGAGGTCCATGATGTAGCAGCCCTGCCGCAGCACCAGTTGCGCGTCGAGGATGCGCCGCTCGTTGGCGAGAATGATCTTGCGGAACGCATGATAGGCCGGTGGAAACACCACGACCTCATCGCCGGGCTCGGTGACGGCCTGAAGGATCAGGCCGAGGCCCGAGACGATGCCGGGTGTCGGGCTGACCCAGGCCGGGTCGATCGTCAGCCCGTGCCGGCGCGCCATCCATTCGGTGAGCGCTGCCGCCCAGCTGCCGGTGTCGGCGTAATAGCCATGAACGCCGCGGGTCACGGCCGCGTTCAGCGCTTCCGTCACGCCGGGAGGCGCCGCGAAATCCATGTCGGCGACCCACATCGGAATTCCGTCTGATGACGGGATCCCGGAAAGCTTGGTCATCATGTCCCACTTCGACGCGTGCGTTCCGCGGCGGTCAATAACGCGATCGAAATCGAACATCGGAACGGTGGCTCCTGCTGGGTGAACGTGACGGCGTTAAATCCGCCGGGGAAGTCGGTGAAATTGTTACCAGTTCCGGCCAGTCCCGCCTAGCGCCTGCCGGGACATCAGCCATGCGCTCCTACGGGCAAATAGCCGCAAATGTGGGTCAATCCCGCGGCGCGAAAGGACCCCAATTGAGCCGTCGGGCAATTTTTTCGAGGGCCAAACGAAATGCAAAACTCGGGTGGATCATGCCGCGAGAACAATTTCCGCTGTCATCGTTCGCCTTGTGCGCAATTGCGCACTGGGGCGGACGATCCAGTATTCAAGAGACGTCGATGATTGAATCGATAGGCCGCGGCGTACTGGATCCCCCGCATGCGCGGGGGGACGACGATGGCGGCTGAAGTACCGTCATTGCCTGCAACAAACGCGAAGCGTTTGTGCAAGGGAACGAAGCGACGCGGCAATCCATCCCATGAGACGAAGAAAGAATGGATTGCTTCGCTTCGCTCGCAATGACGGCGCTCCATCACGCCAGATGGCACGCCACGAAATGTCCGGCGCTGCCCTGCTTCAATTCGGGCGCGGTCTCCTTGCATCGTGGCACCGCGATCGGGCAGCGGGTGTGAAAGTGACAGCCGGACGGCGGGTTCATCGGGCTCGGCACGTCGCCCTGCAGGCGGATCCGGTTGCGCTTCACCTTGGGGTCCGGCACCGGTACCGCCGACAGCAGCGCCTGCGTGTAGGGATGCTGCGGATGGCGATAGAGGTCGCTGGCGCTGGCGAGTTCGACGATGCGGCCGAGATACATCACCGCGACGCGGTCGGAGATATGCTCCACCACCGAGAGGTCATGGGCGACGAACAGGAACGTCAGGTTCAGTTCGGCCTGCAAATCCTCCAGCAGGTTGATCACCTGCGCCTGTATCGAGACGTCGAGCGCCGACACTGGTTCGTCGCAGACGATGAATTTCGGTTCGACCGCCAGCGCGCGCGCGATCACGATGCGCTGGCGCTGGCCCCCGGAAAATTCATGCGGGTAACGGCGCATATGCTCGGGCTTCAGTCCGACCTTGAGCAAGAGACTGGCGACGCGCTCCTCGCGCTCGCTGGCGGAGGAGGCGAGCTTGTGGATGATGAAGGCTTCGCCGAGGATCGCGCCGATCGTCATACGCGGATTGAGCGAGGCGAATGGGTCCTGGAACACGATCTGGATATTGCGCCGCATCGCGCGCAGATCGTCGCCGCCGAGATTGAGCACGTTCTGGCCGTCGAAGATGATCTCGCCTTCGCTCGGTTCGATCAAGCGCATCACGCAGCGCGCGGTGGTGGATTTGCCGCAGCCGGATTCGCCGACCAGTCCCAGCGTCTCGCCGCGCTTCACCGCAAAGGACACGTCGTCGACGGCGTGAACGCGTCCGACCTCGCGCGACAGGAGCCCGCCCTTGACGGAAAAATATTTCTTCAGATGGGTGACGCGCAGCAAGGGCTCGCTGGTTGCGGGCTCGCGCGTCACGGCTTCGGTGACCGGAAGCTCGCTCATGGCACGGCTCCCAAATGACAGGCCATGCGATGACCAGGGGCGATCTCGCGCAGCAGCGGCTCGACTTCGGTGCAGATGCTCATGACGTGGCGGCAGCGCGCGGCGAAGCGGCAGCCGGGCGGAGGATTGATCAGGCTCGGCACCGTTCCCCCAATCGCCTCCAGCCGCGTCTTGTGGGTGGCGGCGAGATCAATGCGCGGAATCGAGCGGATCAAGCCTTGGGTGTAGGGATGGCCCGGGCTTTCGAACAAGCTATCGACATCGGCCTCCTCGACGATCTTGCCGGCATACATCACCACCACGCGCTGCGCGGTTTCGGCCACCACGCCCATCGCATGGGTGATCAGCATGACCGCCATGCCGAAGCGTTCCTTCATGTCTTGTAGCAGATCGAGGATTTGCGCCTGGATCGTGACGTCGAGCGCGGTGGTCGGCTCGTCGGCGATCACGAGCTTGGGCTTGCAGGCCAGCGCCATCGCGATCATGACGCGCTGGCGCATGCCGCCCGAAAACTGGTGCGGATAATCGTTGACGCGTCCGGCGGCGTTGGGAATCTGAACCAGCTGCAGCATCTCGATGGTGCGCTCGACGGCCTGCTTGCGCGTCACCGCCTCGTGGCGGCGCAGGCTCTCGGCGATCTGCTCGCCGACCGTCAGCACCGGATTGAGCGAGGTCATCGGCTCCTGGAAGATGAAGCCGATTTCCTTGGCCCTGATTTCATCGAGCTGGTCGCTGGTCAACGGCACCAGGTCGCGGCCCTCGAAGATGATCTGGCCGGCCGCGATGCGGCCCGGCGGCATCGCGATCAGTTTCAGGATCGACATCGCCGTGACGGTCTTGCCGCAGC
>JAIEPP010000283.1 GCA_019748335.1 Xanthobacteraceae bacterium | reverse complement strand
GATCGGAAAGCGGATCTGCTGGGCGGTGGAGTCGGGATGCACCGTATGGAAGAGATCGGCGCGCGGATCGAGCACGAAGGTCCATGGCCCGTTCTGTCGGACCACCGTCCAGATCGAGTACTTCCCGGCGGGCACCGCCACGCCCCACCAGTTGGAGGCGTTGACGCCACCCAGCCCGGCTTCGTTGAAGGCGACTCGGTGTGGAATCTCCGGGGGTATCGGCGCCGTCTCTTGTTCCGCCAACACGATGTCGCCGCCATGGGGCGGCTCGAGAGAATAGAACAGCTGGCCTTCCAGGACATGGATCAGCGCCCACACGCCGGGCTTGGTCGAGTGCGCGGATTTTAGTGCGTCGGGCAGGGTCTCCGGCGTGAATTCGGGCGTCCTCCCGTAGGAGACAACGTCATCGGGTAACTTCGACGGGATCGCCTTCCAGAGAGGTGATGGCTCATGCATCGCTTGCACTCCATTGGATAAGTGCAAGCGTTCCTGCCGAGCGATGCAGCAAGGCGTGCAAGGGTCGCTCGTCCTTCGGGCCGGCGTGGCGACGGTTCATGTAGGTCCGCCTCCCAATAATACGGCAGCCGGTGTCCACTTCGCCGCGTAAGCGTGCTTCAAACACGATGACCTGTTCCTTCAGTCTCGTCAGCGGTATTGACTTGGAGTAGTTGAAGCCGCGGGGAATCGCGTCATCGGTTGCCACGCAGATATTCCTTTGCCACGGAACTCATCATTTCGGGTGTCCAGTGAGGGTCATATGTGAGTCTAACGTCGGCCCAATGAACGCCCTCGACATTTTGAGCCGCTTCTCCAGCCCCGCTTCTGAGATAGTCGGTGGCCGGGCAACCCATTGTGGTCGTTGTCATGGTGATACGGGCAATGCCGCCTTCATCGACGGCAACGTCGTAGATGAGTCCAATGTCCACAATGTTGAATCCGATTTCGGGATCGATTACGCCGCGAAGCGCTTGGCGGACCTGCTCAACAAGAGCGTTTTCGTCACTCATTCGGCGGCCTCATTCTTGGCCGGCTTGCGCAGCAGCAATTTATAAGTGGTTTTGTCGTCTTGAAAGTTTCCTTGCCATTCGTATCCACGGTTTTTCAGTTCCGGAAGGAGAAACAAGGGTTCGCGGCAAAGCAGGGCTGACAGAACCTCACCCGGCTGCAATTCCTCGGCAGCTGCGAGTGTCCGGACCATCGGCTCCGGCGGATCGAGATCGCGATTGTCGAGATGACGCGCCGGCTCCGGCCAAACGGATGCCGGATGACCCGGCTCCGCGGGGTAATCGGTTTCGCTTGGGCTCAAGGCGACTGTCGGGGCTGCCGGCGTGAATATTACTTCCCAATCGCCATCGCCAATCTCTCGCGCCGCATGGCTGAACCCCTTCCTTGCTAGCACGGTGAAGAGGGGGACCGGTTGGAATGTGGCCAAAAGGCGCAGGCCCTGGCCCGACGCGAGCCCTCCGACGGCCTCCATGATTTCCTTGAACGGCTCTCCGCCCGCGCGCAGTATGGGACGGACATCGAGTTCGTACGGAGCATGAGTCATTGAAGTCTCCTCATCTTTGGAAATGTTGCAGTCGGGGTAGAAACAATCGGGGCCATGCGCGGTCGCCTTCGGGCAACATTGATGCCGGCACCGATCTCAGAAATCGGATTGAAACGAGATCGAAGCAGATTTTGGCGGTGGCGATCAGCATTCCGAGGGCTGCGATGCGGAATGCAATAGGTGCTTCCAGAGAAGCTGCTGCCAAGGCTGCCACAACGCTTAGGAAATACAGCCAGAACCATGGCAACGTACGAGGTTCATTGACGAGATCCTGCACCCGCGGCGTTACACGTTTGCCCAGCAGCGCTCCGTAGCATTCGAGCCAAGTCAGGAAAGCTACGATCTTGTAGAGTTTTGCGAGACCGAGTCCGGTAAGCCAGCCGAATGCAAGGACAAATACCACCGCGCCGATACGTCTGTCGGTCTGCCCGGTAGCTGTGACAAGCAATAACAAGAGGTTACCGAGCCCCAGACCGCCGAGAGCTACGGCCGCCATACGCGCGTTGAGCTCAATTTTTAGCCGTCTCCGCGTCCGATAAAGCCGACGCATATCCTGGACATAGAGGCTGAGACTGACGGTCGCGAGCCCGAGTGCTATCAACATCGGGTGCGCTACGCTTTGTCCCAATATCAAAAGACAAGTGGGGCCGACGATCAGCAGGATTAGAATGGCCGCCGACCCGGTCATAAACGCGAAGCGACTAGTGCGATGTTCATCTTCAGGAGCCAGCATGAACATTGCAAGCAACCGATAGCTCACGCCCATGGCGGTGAAGGTCAGCCAGCCTCCGAGGCCCAGCGCGGCATGCAGCGGAATGCCCTCCGACGTTAGGCGCAGAAGGATGTCGTTGGTTGTCCAGCCAACAAGCGACGCAGAGAAAATCGACCCCAATGAGACGACGGCCATAAGACTCAGAAGACCTAACACAACGAACCGTGCGGGTAGGCCGATCGGGCGCGCGGACCATAACGTACGGCCAAGATTCCACACATTAAGCGCGAAGCCTGCGGCAATGCCTATCGCGCCAAGACCCAGCCATGGCGTCGAGCCCACGGACAGACCGGCCATGTCGAGAAAGCCGACAATCAGACTCACGAGACCGACAACCAACAGGATGAGCGCGACGACGGGAAGGTTTGGATGGGCGAGCGACTTCGCAACGAGGACCGGAACGAACTGGATGAGCGCTCCGCACATTAGGAGACTTAGCCAGCCGACGGCAACGAGATGGACCAGAGCGATAGTTTGCGGAGCAAATACCGCGTGATTCGGATAGCCGAAGCCCGCAACCATCAGAATCTCGGCGCCGAGAAGCGCCAAAAGCGCAACCGTAAAATAGCTCATGGTCCATCTGGACAGCGACACACCAATCATCGCCTGCTCCCGATGTTGGAAAGAATGGGAGGGAAAAGCACTATTCCGCTCCCATCCAATGAATTGTTCAGGCGGCTTCAGCGAGCCTTCCGATCTCAACCCGCCACACGGAAGGTCCACTCTCGACGTAGGTCCAAGAAAACTGCTTTGGGTATTCGGCTTCCAACTGGTAATAGAGCGGCTTTGGATCGTGATCATTCACAAGAGTGAACGATCCGCCGACCGCCAGTTCAGCGACCATCTGAAAGATCTTTTGATGACGTTGAGCTGGTGGAAGCTCACGCACATCGATGGTAGATGCATCTCCGTTCGGATCCGACATATTTGATTTCCCCTTTTGGCTTGCTCGCGATTAGCAGTCCTAAATGACTGCGACGCTAAAAGCAATATTATAAATAGATGTTTTTGCGTGATCAAGGTTGTTTGGGATAAGCCGGTCAGGAAACCATCGCGAGACTGAGTATCCATTCCACCTTGTCGAGTATTTCGAACGTATGATGGCCAATGTCCGGGGCTACGGAAAGTGGTAGGTTCGACGCCAAAAACTTTGCCGGCGTCGCCAAAAACGATACGCCTAAAAGCAACCCAATCCAGAGCGCGGCTAACCCCAAGGTGACAATAGCCACATAAGATCTTTTAGGAGTTTTCACTGTCGAAGTCCCTTCCATAAGGCTGGGATCCGTCGCTGGCGAATTGCAAGATGTCGACCATTAGGTTCGCCGGGGCTCATTCTCGTGGCGCGGGCTTCGCGCTTTGCCGCCGGCGGAAAGTACCCCGGCCACGTTCTTGGAGAGAACATATTCTGCCGGGCGTTGTCTATTGAGCGGGATGTCTGGAGCCACCGGACCTTCCGTGCGGACCCCGCGGAACGCGACCGCGAGAGCTTTCCATGGTCGCCTTACGGCATCGTTGACCGCCGTTGCCTCGTAGCCCGAGTGAACCATGCAGTCGGCACACTTCTCGTAATTTCCCGTCCCATAGGTATCCCAATCGGTCCCCTCCATTAGCTCCTTGAAAGTCTTCGTGTAGCTCTCGCCGAGAAGATAGCAGGGGCGCTGCCAACCGAACACAGTGCGGGTCGGGTTGCCCCAGGGAGTGCAACGGTAAGTTTGGTTGCCGGCCAAGAAGTCGAGGAACAAGCTGGACTGATTAAAATTCCATTTCTTTCCTCCGCCACCGTGTCGAAAGACCTCACGAAATAATAGCTTCGTGGTCTGCCGATTCAGAAAATGTCTCTGGTCGGGTGCGCGCTCGTAGGCATAGCCCGGAGAGACCGTGATGCCGTCGATTCCAAGATCAGTCACCATGTCGAAGAACCGAGCGATTTTCTCCGGTGTAGCGGTGTTGAAAAATGTTGAGTTCACCGTGACGCGGAAGCCCTTGGACTTCACAGCTTTCAATGCTGCAATGGCGTTGTCGTAGACACCCTCCTGACACACCGATCTGTCGTGCATTTGGCGATCGCCATCGAGGTGGATTGACCAAGTCAAATATGGGCTGGGCTCGTACTCATCCATCTTCTTTTCCAAAAGAAGCGCGTTCGTGCAAACAATCGCGAATTTCCTGCGAGCCACAATGCCCCTGACGATCTTGGGAAGGTCCTTGTGGATCAAGGGTTCACCGCCGGCCATAACTACGATGGGGGCGCCGCACTCATCGACCGCGCCCAGCGCATCCTCCACCGAGATACGCTGGTTCAGAATTTCGTCCGGATAGTCGATCTTTCCGCAGCCGGCGCAGGCCAGATTGCAGCGAAACAATGGCTCGAGCATCATTACAAGCGGATAACGTGTGCGTCCCAACAAATGCTGACGCAGAATATAAGCCCCTATGGACACAGTTTGTCGAAGCGGAATTCCCAAGAGCGTCTCCTGCTCGTTCAGATGACAGGCAAGCCGCCTCACCGCGGCCAATCTGATTTGCAGGATCGGCACACCACGCTTCCCAAGAACTCCTCGCCGATCTAAGATATAATGTCAATACATCTTATATCTGTCAGTAAGCTCCTCGCGCTTCCTAACTTTCAACGGCGGCCGCGGGCCGACCTAGTCGTTTTCGAATCGGCTAACTGGACGTGAGCAAAGCGCTACTCAGTTTGCAAACTCAAAGCGCTCCGACCATCATCTGGGACGCGCTTTGCGTTTCGATGAAGGAAGGCATTAAAGGTGTGCTCCAGGTGTGGCCTTTCTTCGCGCAAGGTGACGCAAGCGCGACCTGCAAGGCGACACGCAGCATCCGGTTCGCCGCAGTCGATAAGCTTTTGGAGGGCCTCTAGCAGGAGTTCTGTCAGAGCCGCCTCTATCTCGAGCTTTGTCCTTGCCGGCCCTGGAAGTTTGATGTGCGTTGTCGTCGTTTTCATTTTACGATTCCCATTTTAGCGGCCTTACCATGGAGCCGACCTGTAAGCCCTGCGGGCATGCCAACCCCGGGCATTGCTTTGCCACGCAGCGATTTAAGTCCAGTCTCCTTCATTGCTTGGTTAGACGCGGAAAGACATTACGACGGTCTCAGGCATTGCAACCGCTGTAGCGTCGAAAAGCTCGCTGTGTGTTTACTCGAATGGTCGATGCCGCGGAAGCGCGCTAAGGACATGACGGAACACTTCGAGAGATTGACATTTAAAACATCGACACGCAATATGTCTTTGACAAGACGGGCGGTAATGCGGGTCCCTTGATCGGTTTTGGGGAAAATTATGCGACGTTTGCGCCGCCAGCCACGGTGGCGCTACCGCAGTCAATCCGCCCCCACTCATTTTTGTAAGTCTGCAGCGCCGCTACCAGCGCGTATCATGGCTGGAAGCCTCAGACGCGATGCTGGCGTTCGGGTTGGATCGAACGCGTGGGCGCACGCGCCACCCTCCATTTCCTGACACAACCTCAAGATCGGTGCGGTTGCTGCCGTGCCGATTGATCCCCGTTGAACAGGTGACGAGGTTCCTAGCCCTCGTTTGTTGCGTTGACAAGCCCGACGAAACCTTGGAGGTCGAGCCGGTCATGGTTTCGGGTGAGTACGCGATTGCGGACCGGGCACAGGGCCAGAGGAATTTGCCAGGCGGGGTCGGGTTGTCGAAGGGATTGTGGCTTTGGAGGCAGAACCGGATCCGTTTTTTTTCGCTGTCGCAGAAGAAACCGCGTCCGAGGCTGAAAGAGCAGTCGTTCGCTATCCTGGTATCCTGCCAAGCGATGCTAGAATTGCCTGACGGAGCCGTCTGGCGATGGAAAGCTCAAGCCTGAAGCTCAGGCCGGGAGGCGTGAGGCCATAGGATGAAGACGATGTGTCCTGCGCGTGGCAGGACGGGATTGGTACGGTCGAACTTGCTTTGTCCATATTCACCTCCTCGCACGGCTTCCTCTCCGGCGAATGCCGAAGCATTGGCCGACGGGATGCATCCGGATCAGCCACCCGGGATCGGTCAACGGCCGGTCGATATCGCTGTAGAATGGACCTAACCGCTCGTCCAGAAAATACATATACGGTGTATACATCTTTCGTTGGATGTGTATAGATCGTGCCAGCATTGGGAGCTGGTTGGAAATCATGATGTCGGCGGTGAGCCTCTCTTAGAGAGCACCTTGGTGCATTCGGTCTTTGCGGGCTTGCGTCGCCTTCTCCCTCTTGGGCGCTAGTACTGGAGGTGCGATTGCCTTAGCAGCTTGCGGCCGGTATGGCCGCGGCGCTCGTCGGAGGAATTATCAATGATGGTAGCTGCTGAAAGACCTTACGAAGCCATCGTCACGATGGGGCTGGCAATGCTCTGGATTGGTCTGCTTGTCGGCGTCTCTTTTTTGGCTACACCGGCGAAGTTCCTCGCGTCAAACCTGCCGCTCCCGGTAGCACTGGATATTGGCCGACATACGTTCGGGATTTTCAACAAGGCGGAATGGTTGCTTGCCCTTGGAATGGTCGTCCTGACGCTACGAGTTGGTGATAGGATCGTAATTTCAGCAGGCTTTAGTACAGCGCTCATTGTGGCGCTCGAAACATTTTGGCTTCTTCCCATTCTTGATCAACGCGTCGCTCTGATCGTCGTCGGTCAGCCGCCATCGACGACTGAGCACCATAGCCTCTATGTTGGTGTCGAAATCGCGAAGCTCGCGATGCTCGTCGTCGTCGCGATCCGCACGGCGATCCGCGTCGCGCGAGCACTGGATCGTGGAACACATACGGACGATGCCAGATCAGACGAATACTTTATCTTCGATATCTAGTCTAAAATTGTGGGCGCGGGCGATCACGCCAGACGAGATCATCCCTCCAAACCTTTCGAGTCGCCGCAAGGCGATAACGTTCCTCGAAACCAACAGCTCGGGATGGTCGACACGATCCGTAATGAAGAGTTCGGACCCAGATCCTAAAGCAATCGGGGACTATCCGGCGACGGTGCCGCAGACCGATACTCGCAACCCCAGCAGCTTCGAGTTGAAGCCTGCCGCCTAATCCTTGGCTCTGTCCCGTCAAGTGGGCATACCGATCGATGGGCATCCGCGCTAGCTTAGCCTAGGCCAAGACGCCATCGCGTACATGGAAACTCGGCGGTGCGCCATCAGGGTGGGTCATAGCCTTCCTGTCTCATGCGTCCAATTGTTGACGCAACTGTCGACTTGCAAGCTGAGGAATTTTATGTAAAGATCGATCTCGAATAGATGTTTGTAGGGTCGTGTCTAGGAGAGGCAGGCACCTCGCGAACGCTGGATCAAGAGGAAGATCGAGATGAGGGGTTGTTTAATAGCAGTGGCGATTTTGGCCATGAGCACGCACGGAGCTTTGGCGCAGGATGCTGCTGAAGGCGAAAAGGCGTTCGGGGTCTGCAAAGGATGCCATCAGGTCGGAGAGAATGCGAAGAATTCGGTGGGGCCTGTGTTGAATGGAGTGATTGGCCGGGCCGCTGGTACTGTTCCCGAATATTCCTATTCAGCGGCGAACAAGGCGTCCGGCTTAACATGGGACGAGGCCACACTTCACGATTACCTCATTGATCCAAAAGCAAAGGTGCCGGGCACCAAGATGAGCTTTGCGGGACTCAAAAGCGAGCAGAAGATCAAGGATCTAACCAGCTATCTTGCGCAATTCGATGCAGCAGGTAAGCGAAAGTAGGTTGTCACGGTGCGGCCGTCCGCATTTTGACGAACAAGCTTGCACGGCACTTACTTGCCTTTCTCGATTGAGGCATCAACGCCGTTAATCGGCCAGGCTTTAGATGGAGGGCATGGTGGACTATGATGCTCATTTTGCGCGGGCGCTCGCGGTCCTTCACGGTGAAGGCAGATATCGCGTGTTCGCGGATCTGGAGAGAGCGGTGGGGTCGTTTCCTCAGGCAAGGCATCACGGTCCGACCGGCTTGGCCGATGTCACTGTATGGTGCTCCAATGATTATCTGGGCATGGGACAGCATCCCATCGTACTAGCGGCAATGCACGACGCATTAGAATCGTGCGGGGCCGGAGCCGGCGGTACCCGGAACATCGCAGGAACCAATCACTATCATGTTTTGCTGGAGCGAGAGCTGGCGGACCTACACGGCAAACAATCTGCTTTGCTGTTTACATCGGGATACGTGTCCAATATGGCGTCGCTGAGTACGCTCGCGTCAGCGCTGCCCGGTTGTGCGATCCTGTCAGACGCTTCCAATCATGCGTCAATGATAGAGGGAATCCGTCATAGTCGGAGCGAATGTCTTATATTCGCCCACAACGATTCGCGCGATCTAGAAAGAAAGCTCGCCGACCTCGATCCCGCCCGTCCAAAGCTGGTCGCATTCGAATCTGTCTACTCGATGGATGGCGACATCGCTCCTATCGCTGAGCTCGTGGAGGTGGCGGAACGTTACGGTGCGATAACCTACCTCGACGAGGTGCATGGTGTAGGGCTGTATGGTCCAAAGGGTGGCGGCATAGCCGAGCAACTGGGATTGAGTGACCGGCTGACGGTCATTGAAGGAACGCTGGCAAAAGCGTTCGGTATCGTGGGAGGGTACATTGCCGCATCGGCAACGATCTGCGATTTCGTTCGTAGCTTCGCCCCTGGCTTCATTTTCACCACCTCCTTACCTCCAGCGGTCGCCGCCGGCGCGCTGGCAAGCATTAGGCACGTCAAAGAGGCTGAGGACACTCGTCGCAAACTGCATGATCGGGTCGCGCGCCTTCGTGCGCGGCTCGACGCAGTGGGAATCGCTCATAGGAAAAACCCCAGCCATATCGTTCCTGTGATGGTCGGTGACGCCGCACTATGCAGGCAAATAAGCGATATGCTGCTTTCTCGCCACGGTATCTATATCCAGCCGATCAACTATCCTACAGTTCCGCGCGGTAGCGAACGATTGCGCATTACGCCGTCTCCATACCATTCGGATATCGATATCGAGAATCTCGTCGGAGCCCTTGACGAGATATGGTCAGAGCACGACCTGCGCTTGGTGGCCTGATCGAGAGTTTCTGAAAGCCCTGCCGATCCGGCAAAATGCGCTGTCGGCGGGTCGAGGCGGTCTGTCGTCAGGCTAGATCCTTGCTTGGTCTCTTCATAGTCAAAACTCAATGTTCTCGGTTTCGAAATTTGTCGTAGACAAAAAGACATAAACAAGATACATGTTTAAACAACTTGTCGGGGGAGGCGCGCATGCAGTCAACAATTTTACTCACCACCTTCCTTCTAATGGCGGCGGTAGCCAGCATTTTCCTTGTGTCGCTTAGTGCGGCGAGCGCAGGCGACGGTGCCGAGAAGGCACCCAAGCTTGAGGGAGTTCGTCTCAAGTTCTTTATCGCTATTCTCTTGCTGGGCGTCGTCGTGTCGGTCAGTTCGCTGAGGCCGTGGCCAAAGGCCGTCGCTGCCGGTTCCGATGTCATCCACGTAAAAGTCACAGGCTCGCAGTGGAGTTGGGAGATCGCTCCTAAAGAGATCCCGGTGGGCAAGCCAATTACCTTCAGCGTTGCGACAACCGACGTGACGCATGGGTTTTCGGTCTACGACGACGGGGGTCACCTGCTCATACAGAGTCAAGTCATGCCAGGCTACATCAATCAGGTTAGCTACATATTCGAAAAGCCCGGAAAATACAGGGTGTTTTGTATGGAATACTGTGGAGTAGCTCATCACGACATGACCGACGAACTACTCGTCGTTGCGCAATAGGAAGCAAAGAATGGCCGAAGCTCATGTAACTCGCGCGCCCACCGCTTCACCATGCCCGGCAGAAGCAGCAGTCAAGATAACGATGATTCTGACGTTCGTGGTTCTCCTGCTGATGATGGCCTTCGGATTGTTGATGCGCCTCAATCAAGCGGCGGTTGTCCAGCTTGATCCCACCATGTTCTATCGCTTGATGACTGCGCATGGGATCGGAATGGTCGGGATTGCCGGAATGTCTGGAGCCGCGATCATGTGGTATTTTGTCAGCCGCCACGCGTCCTTGACCGGGTGGGTGTTTTGGGCGCTTCTTTCTTCGTTCCTTGTCGGGGTCGTTGCAATTTTGGCCTCGATTTTCATAGGCGGCTTCGCTGGTGCCTGGACTTTTTTGTTCCCCTTACCCGCGATGTCTGGCGGTGTCTGGGACACCGGAGCTGCCGCCCTCTATCTCGTCGGTGTAATTGTTATCGGCGTCGGCTTTCTGATCTATTTAGTCGAGATCGGTAGAGCGCTAATCCAGCGCTACGGCAGTCTTTCGAATGCATTGGGTTGGCCGCTTCTGTTCACTGGACATCAGGATGATGCTCCGCCCCCAACAGTGGTAGCAACCGCCGTTATCATTGTGTTCAACGGCATCGGCACCGTGGTGGGTGCAGCTGCGCTAACGATCAGCCTCATAAATCTATATTTGCCGAGCTTTACCTTGGATGCGTTGCTCGCCAAAAACATGATCTATTTCTTCGGCCACGTCTTCATAAACGCTTCGATCTACATGGCTGTTGTGGCAGTCTACGAGATCATACCGGAATATACTGGGCGCCCATGGAAGGCGTCCCGGCCGTTTATCGCGGCATGGAACGCAGTCATGCTCCTGGTGATGGCCGTCTATCCGCACCACCTTTTTCAGGATGGCGTAATGCCGGCATGGGCGATGGTAATGGGGCAGATCGTGTCCTACGCGAACGGAGTGCCCTTGCTCGTTGTCACGACGTTCTCGCTTTTGAACTATCTTTATCGTTCGGGAATTCGCTGGGACTTGGCATCGGCGCTGCTGGTTACGGGAGTGTTCGGCTGGTCGGTCGGTTCAGTGCCCGCGATCATCGATGGTATGATCTCGGTCAACAACGTGATGCACAATACGCAGTGGGTTCCAGGTCACTTTCATTTATATCTCTTACTCGGAGAAGTAGCGATCACGCTTGGCTTTGCCGCATGGCTGGCGAGAGGCGAGGCAGGAGAACTGCTCTCCGGTTGGAAGTCTCGTGGCCTCATCATATATGCGATCGGCGGCTTCGGGTTTGCCACGGTCTTCCTTGTCTCTGGCGCTATGAGCGTGCCACGGCGCTGGGCTGCTCATCTGCCGGAGTGGCAATTTCAAGATCAGTTGGGCAGTATATTTGCGGTCGCCACGATCCTTGGCGTTGGGATCATCGTGATCCCGATGATTAAGCGTCTGGCGATGACCATGAGGGCGTGATCTCTCATGAACCGAACAATTCTTGCGACTTGCGCGGTTCTGAGTCTCGGTTCTGCCGTACTGTGGGAGGCAACCAACGGGCTTAGAGCCTTCACCACGGAGACAGCGCGTCGACTGGAGGTTCTGGACTCGCCAAAACATATTCCAGACGTCGAACTCGTTGATCGAACAGGGCGGTCAATCCGACTCTCAGATTACGTCGGCGAGGCCGTGATCGTCGAGTTCATCTATACTCGCTGCCCGACCATCTGCTCGTCTCTTGGCGATAGTTTCAACCGAATGCAGAGGAACATCAAGCCCAGAGGCTACAAAGCTAGGCTCCTCAGCATCAGTTTTGATCCTGCCCACGACACCGAGGATCAGCTTTCGGAATATGCGCGTTTGCATGACGCAGATGCCGCCATCTGGAATCTAGCGCGCCCCCGTCTCGCTCTGGAGCTAAAATCCGTGCTCGATGCTTACGGGGTGGTTGTACTGCCGGACGGCGCGGGAGGGTTCATCCATAATGCAGCATTGCATGTGGTCGGACCTAACGGATCGCTTACCGGAATTTATGATCTCGATGATGACCACGCGGTGCTTCAAGCATTGGCGAGAGCCAGTCGATGAGCGAGGGGCGTTCCCTTCGCGAGCCATTGTTGTTGCTCGCAATCGTTTCGATCGCTCTTATGCGTAAGGTCTTCGAGCAGAATCTGGTAAGCCATATGCTGTTGGAATTGCCACTGCTGTCCGTTTGCGGTTCGGTGCTCGCGCGGCGGTTCGTTCATGTCTTCGATCGTCTGGGACAGACCGTTGACGCCGGCGGCGCGACCGGGGTGGCTTTGGCGCTTTTAATCTTCGCGTTTTGGATGCTTCCGCGCTCCATTGATCAGTCCCTGAGTAGTCCGCTACTCGAACTTGGGAAGTTCGTAACTCTGCCGATTGCGGGCGCCGTTCTGACCTTAAGTTGGTACAGAATCCCACGCGTGGCCATTGGCATTCTTAAGTGCAATCTGGTCTCGATGCTGTTGGTAATGTCCTGGATCTATACCGTATCTCCCAGCAGGCTCTGTAATAGCTATTTGCGCGGTGACCAGGATCTTCTCGGCGAGATAGTCGGCATACTCGGGATCGCGCTTGGAGTCGTGTTCGGCACCTCCGTGTTCATAGGAAGTACAGGTGCTGAACTTCCGCCAAAAATATCAAGCAAGAGAGAATGGGATACAGCGAATGACAACCCATGAGACCTGCATGTACTTCGCTCGCTTCGCCAGAGAAAAGGCAAGCCTTATTGCGGAAAAGCCGACCAGCTTTTTCCTTGGAGCGATGTTTGCTGGCGCCTACGTCGGTATAGGAATCATTCTTATATTTTCGGTAGGACAAGGTGTCGATCCATCTTGGCGACCGTTCGTTATGGGAATTAGCTTCGCCATTGCCCTGATTTTGGTCGTGCTCGCGGGGGCGGAACTTTTTACCGGATACGCGATGTATATGACCATCGGGCGGCTTGCGGGAACAGTCGATCTCGTCGAGGTGGCCAAGGCGTGGCTGATGAGCTGGTCAGGAAATCTTGCCGGTGCGGTCGTGTTGTCCGGGTTGTTCGTCGCGGGCGGCGGTGGGCATATCCTAAAACCCGGCGCGGAACTGCTGTTTGAAATAGCATCACACAAGATACATTCTGCGCCCGTCGAGTTAATCTGCCGCGGGATGCTTTGCAACTGGCTCGTATGCCTGTCAGTCTGGATGGCTGCAAGGACGAAGAGCGATACGGCCAAATGTATCGTGATCTTCTGGTGTCTGTTCGCCTTTATTGCGAGTGGTTTCGAACATTCCATCGCAAACATGACGGTATTTTCGATCGCTCTCATGTCCAAACATCCGGACTCGATCACGATTTCAGGCGCGTTTTACAATCTCTTCTGGGTCACTATTGGAAACACAGTGAGTGGGGCAGGCGCAGTCGCCGCAGGATATTGGTCCATATCGTCCAGTGGTCCAAAGGAACTCGTCGGCGTAGCAACTCCATTGCCTCATCCTGGCGGAAGCGGTGATTGATATGGGCGGTGTCCGAACCCGCTCCTTCCGGGATCGGCGGTAAAAATGCGCAAGACTGAAGAGGTTGGCAGCGGCTGAGAGGGAATGTTGTGTAGCGTGGCAGCCTTATGGGCAGGCATGATACTCGGCGTTTCCCTCCTCGCCACGCCAGCGAAATTCATGGCTTCGAGCATTACATTTCCGGTCGTTCTTGACGACGGCCGTCACGCCTTTTCAGTGCTCAACAAAATTGAATGTGGACTCGGCAATATCATGTTGTGGCTTGCCTGTTCTCGCTGGCGTTCTAACGCCAAGGGATATTTTGAAATTCGCCGTGCTTAGCCTTGTCGTCACTATCGCGGTCAACAGGAATCGAAAATGTCCTTACGCAGAAAATTAATAAAGAGGTATTTTACATATTGCTTTTAGCCGAGCCCTACAGTAAAATGTTTTGCACCTAGAGTGGAGTTCGCAATGCTCGGTAAAGGCGGCCGCGGGTAAGAGGTGGTTGGCGAGGCTGGATTTCGATGCGTCCTAGCGGTCTGGTCCGGCTACCTCTTAAGGTGCCGCCTAGGGCCGTTTGTCAGGGGGAGAAGGAGCGGCATCTCCCGCCAGCCGGCGGAGTGCTTAGGGGATATATCAAGGGAGCGCGAACGGCATGAAGATGTCGAGGGGCCAAATGGGCCGGCGGTTGCTGGGATTAGCGGTAGTCGGCGTTGCGCTGGCTGCCAGCGGGACGGCGTTCGCCGAACTGGGACAGCCTGTGCCGTGGGAATACACGCTGCAGGAATCGGCCACCGAAGTAATGGACTTCATCCGCCAGTTCCACAACTGGCTGCTCGGCACCATCACCGTCATCACGCTGTTCGTGCTGGCGCTCCTGGTCATCGTAGTGGTGAAGTTCAACGCCAAGGCCAATCCGATCCCCTCCAAGACCACCCACAACACGCTGATCGAAGTGGCGTGGACGCTGGTTCCGGTGCTGATCCTGGTCGCGATCGCGGTGCCGTCGTTCCGCCTGCTGTTCATGGAGCTCGACATTCCGAAGGCGGATTTGACCGTCAAGGCGACCGGCAAGCAGTGGTACTGGAGCTACGCCTACCCCGATAATGGCAAGTTCGAATTCGATTCGCTGATGGCGGCAGACAAGCAGCCGCGGCTGCTCGGCGTCGACAACGAGATGGTGGTCCCGGTCAACAAGGTGGTCCGCGTTCAGGTCACCGGCGCCGACGTGATCCATGCGTTTGCGATGGCGGCCTTCGGCGTCAAGATCGACGCCATTCCCGGCCGCCTCAACGAGACCTGGTTCAAGGCCACCAAGACCGGCATGTTCTACGGACAGTGCTCGGAATTGTGCGGCAAGGACCACGCCTTCATGCCGGTTGCGGTGCGCGTGGTGAACGATCAGGAATTCGCGAGCTGGGTGGAAGCTGCGAAGAAGAAGTATGCGGCCAACCCGGCGAATTCGCTCGCCTCGGCTGGTCAGGCGGCGCAGTAGGCAGACAGGCTTAAGAGCGCGACGGAACAAGGGCGACGGGGCCTGAGATGTCCAGATGGGACATCAGGGGTCCAACAGGGACTGCAAGGCAGGATTTGGAACATGGCAACAGGCGCAGCGACACACGACGATCATGCCCACGACGATCACGCCCACCATCCGACCGGATGGAAGCGCTTCGTCTACTCGACCAACCACAAGGACATCGGCACGATGTACCTGGTGTTTGCGGTCATCGCGGGCATCATCGGCGCGGCAATGTCGATCATGATCCGCGCCGAGCTGATGTATCCCGGCGTGCAGATTTTCCACGAGACCCATACCTACAACGTGTTCGTGACCTCGCACGGCCTGATCATGATCTTCTTCATGGTGATGCCGGCGATGATCGGCGGCTTTGGCAACTGGATGGTGCCGCTGATGATCGGCGCGCCGGACATGGCGTTCCCACGCATGAACAACATCTCGTTCTGGCTGCTGCCGGCCTCCTTCGCGCTGCTTTTGATCTCAACCTTCGTCGAGGGTGAACCGGGCGCCAACGGCGTCGGCGCGGGCTGGACGCTGTACGCGCCGCTGTCGACCTCGGGCCATCCTGGGCCGGCGGTCGATTTCGCGATTCTGTCGATCCATCTGGCCGGCGCCTCCTCGATCCTCGGCGTCATCAACTTCATCACCACCATCTTCAACATGCGCGCGCCGGGCATGACCCTGCACAAGATGCCGCTGTTCGTCTGGTCGATCCTGGTGACGGCGTTCCTGCTCTTGCTGTCGCTGCCGGTGCTCGCCGGCGCCATCACCATGCTGCTGACCGACCGCAATTTCGGGACAACTTTCTTCTCCGCCGAAGGCGGCGGCGACCCGGTGCTGTTCCAGCATCTGTTCTGGTTCTTCGGTCACCCGGAAGTCTACATCCTGATCCTGCCGGGCTTCGGCATGATCAGCCAGATCGTCTCGACCTTCTCGAAGAAGCCGGTGTTCGGCTATCTCGGCATGGCCTATGCGATGGTCGCGATCGGCGGCATCGGTTTCGTGGTCTGGGCGCACCACATGTACACGGTCGGCATGTCGTCGGCGACGCAGGCCTATTTCGTCGCCGCCACCATGGTGATCGCGGTGCCCACCGGCGTGAAGATCTTCTCCTGGATCGCCACGATGTGGGGCGGCTCGATCGAGTTCCGCACCCCGATGTTATGGGCGATCGGTTTCATCTTCCTGTTCACGATCGGCGGCGTCACAGGCATCGTGCTGGCCAACGCCGGCGTCGACCGCGTGTTGCAGGACACCTATTATGTCGTCGGGCACTTCCACTACGTGCTGTCGCTCGGCGCCGTGTTCGCGATCTTCGCCGGCTGGTACTACTGGTTCCCGAAGATGTCGGGCTGCATGTACAACGAGACTATCGCCAAGCTGCACTTCTGGGTCACCTTCATCGGCGTCAATATGGCGTTCTTCCCGCAGCACTTCCTCGGCCTCTCCGGCATGCCACGCCGCTATGTCGACTATCCCGACGCGTTCGCGGGCTGGAACTTCGTGTCTTCGATCGGTTCCTACATCTCGGGCTTCGGCGTCCTGATCTTTATCTACGGCGTGATCGATGCGTTCGCGCGCAAGGAAAAGGCCGGCGACAATCCGTGGGGCGTCGGCGCCACCACGCTGGAATGGACGCTGTCGTCGCCGCCGCCGTTCCACCAGTTCGAAGTGCTGCCCAGGGTGCAGTAATCCCGAAAAGCGCGGCGCGTCGACGGCGCCGCGCCTTAAGAGCATGATCCGGAAAAGCGGGAACCGCCTTTTTTCCGAAAAGAACATGCTCAAACAAAGTAACTAGATCATGATCCGGTCTGATCGGATCATGATCTTAACAGAGCGAGACCAGTCTTGTCGGTTATCGATCACAACGCCATCGAGCTCGGCCCCCGGATTTCCGAGGCCGAAGTTGGCGACTACATCGCGCTGTTGAAACCGCGCGTGATGTCGCTGGTGATCTTCACCGCGCTGGTCGGCCTGGTGATCGCGCCGGGCCACGTCCATCCGGTACTGGCTTTCGCCTCGATCCTCTGCATCGCGGTCGGCGCCGGCGCCTCGGGCGCGCTCAACATGTGGTACGAGAGCGACATCGATACGCTGATGTCGCGCACCGCCAACCGGCCGATCCCGCGCGGACGCGTCACCCGGCCGGAAGCGCTGGCGTTCGGCATGGTCCTGGCGTTCTTCGCGGTAATGACGCTCGGCATCCTCGTCAACTGGTACGCCGGAGCGCTGCTCGCCTTCACCATCTTCGTCTATGTCGTGATCTACACCATCGGGCTGAAGCGCTGGACCGCGCAGAACATCGTCATCGGCGGCGCTGCCGGCGCCTTGCCGCCGGTGGTGGCGTGGGTGGCGGCGACCGGATCGCTGTCGGTCGAGCCGCTGTTGTTGTTCCTGATCATCTTCTTCTGGACCCCGCCGCATTTCTGGGCGCTGGCGCTGTTCCGCAACGACGACTATACGCGCGCCGGCGTGCCGATGCTGCCGGTGGTCGCCGGCCCCGATGCGACGCGGCTGCAGATCCTGCTCTACACCATCGTGCTGGTGCCGCTTGCCGTTTCGCCGTGGCCGCTCGGCTATTTCGACGCCGCCTATGGCGTGGTCTCGCTCATCCTGGGCGCCGGCATGCTGGCGCTGGCGATCAATGTCTACCGCCGCCGCGAAGGCTCCGAGGCGCTGCGCGCGACGCGCAGACTGTTCGCGTTCTCGATCTTCTATTTGTTCGGGCTGTTTGCGACCTTGCTGCTCGACGTCGTCGCGTGCGCCATCGCGCCATCGGTCTGGTAGGGGGCGCACGCGAGGCCATGGCCGACAAGCAACAGCCAGATGGGATCGTCCTCACCGAGGCGCAGAAGAGAAGCCGCCGTCAGCGCTCGATCGCGATCGCTCTCGCGCTCGGGGTGCTGATGGTGCTGTTCTTCGCGGTCATCATGGTTAAGGGCCCTGCCGTGCTCGTGCGGCCGATGTGACGGGATGATGTGATCGAGATGGAGCGCGAACCGACAATACTGCAACCGCCGACCGGGAGCCCGAGGGCGGCTCCGCGTCTTGGTCGTGACGCAGTGGTGGCGGCGAGCTGCGGCCTAGTCGTGGTGCTGATGGTCGGCGCGTCCTATGCGGCGGTGCCGTTCTACAACTGGTTCTGCCGCGCCACCGGCTTCAACGGCACCACCCAGGTCGCGACCTCGGCGCCATCGACCGCGCCGCTGGAACGCAAGATCGCGGTACGCTTCGATTCCAACGTCGCGCCCGGGCTGCCGTGGAAATTCGAACCCGAGCAGACCGAAATCGAGGTCCGGATCGGCCAGGTCGTCACCGTCTATTACACCGTGACCAACCAATCGGCGCGGACCACGACCGGGCAGGCCGCCTATAATGTGGCGCCGCTGACGGTTGGCGCCTATTTCCAGAAGCTGAATTGCTTCTGCTTTACCGAGCAGACCATGGCGGCGGGCGAGAAGCGCGAGATGGCGGTGGTGTTCTATGTCGACCCCTCGATCCTCAAGGACAGCGACAATGACGGGCTCAACACCATCACGCTGTCCTACACGTTCTACCCCGTGCGCGATCCGGCGCCGAAGCCGCTGGCGGCGGGCGAGCCCGACAAACGCAAGGGAGCCCTTTGATCGCGACCGAGGCAATTCCCTTGATCAGGGATCGCTGGGTCGTCACGAGCTTTGGAATTTGAGTTTTCGAGAGGAATACGTGCCGAACAGGCACCGCTAACGGAGAGGGACGAAAATGGCTACGGCGCAAGTCAAGTATCACGACTACCACCTCGTCGATCCGAGCCCGTGGCCGGTCGTCGGCGCCGTCTCGGCCTTCATCATGGCGGTCGGCGCGATCACCTGGATGCATCATATGTTCGCGGCCGCCCCGATAATCTTCGGCGTCGGCACCATCGGCGTGCTCTACACCATGGCGAGCTGGTGGGCGGACGTGATCCGCGAGGCGCAGTACAAGGGCGACCACACCCGCGTGGT
>JAIEPP010000433.1 GCA_019748335.1 Xanthobacteraceae bacterium | reverse complement strand
CGCGGGCCCGGTGCAGGGCAACGACAGCATCAAGTACGCGACCTCGATCCTCGACTACGTGTTCCGCGAACTCGCGGTCAGCTACATGTCGCGCTTCGACCTCGCCCATGTCGATCCCAGCGAGTCGAATTTCGACGCGCTCGGCAAGGGCGTCGAGGAAGGCAAGGCGGATCCTGCGCATTCGACCCGCTACGTGTCGAAGGGCCTGACCCGCTCGCGCACCGACAACCTCGTCGTCATGCGCAGCGCTCCCAGCGATACCGACGCGCGCGGCTCGGGCAATGTCACCGCGATCACCGGCCACGGCCCCTCTGCCCGCGTCGCCGACACCCTGGAAGGCGCGGTCGCGCTGAAGCAGGAAGCACAGCACGATCTCTCGCCGACGGAGAAGCTCGAAGCATTGCAGTGGAGCAAGGCCGGTGCGGCGCAGGCCGCGCAGCCGAGCAAAGCCGAGCGTCGCGCCGAAGCCAAGGCCAAGGGCTACGAAGGCGAGATGTGCGGCGAGTGCGGCCACTTCTCACTGGTGCGGAACGGGACCTGCATGAAGTGCGATACGTGTGGCAGCACGACGGGGTGTTCGTGATCACTAGCTAAGGCCATCGATGAACTGGGAAGGCCGCTCGTTGAGCGGCCTTTTCTGTACAGAGAGACAACCGACACATGAACGATAGCATCGCGCTTGTTGCCACTGAACGAGCTAAGTTCGAACCAACTTTTCGTATTCCAAAAAGTAGTCTTGCAGCCTGGACGACCGAGCTTTCAGAGTGGACACCGAGTGATGTGTTCCGTGCGCGCGTTGATCAAATAGCTCAACATATTCCCCGGAATACGTTCTTCAGCCAAGGGGGCCTCGCCTTCTTGCGCGACGCCTGGATCGCAAGCCGTGTCGCATCTGCACTGCAATCCGACACCGTGCGACTAATTTCGACTGAACGACCTGACTTCGAAATTCAGACTGACGGAAACGTCCGGGGATTTGAAGCCACTGAAGCCGATATCGACGGTCGGCGCCGCGGCGACGAGCCAGATGATCCGTATCCCCGGCAAGACCCGGTTGAGGCTTGGCGCAAGCGATTTGAAGCAATCCCAGCAGCGCTCGATCGAGTCGTCGGTAAAAAGCTAAGTAAGGATTATCCACCCGAAACTAACCTAGCAATTTACCTCAACCTGGGTTGCTACGGTGCCTACGTGCAAGAGGGGCTACCCATTCTTCGAGATCACACCGCACCCGCGGCAGCTAAGTTCAAACGCGTTTTTGTGCTCTGGGAAGGCTGCCTCTACAAATTCTGGGAAGCCGGACAGCATCAGTTCGAAAAATGGCAATATGCGCGGCTAGAAGACTTTTAGCGTGCGATCGGCGATCACAACCAAACGGCGAAGAGGTTCGGCGGACATTTGAATTCGCGCTATGACACGCTGCAGCGCATCCGCTAGTCTTGGTAAGCGCTGCTAATGCGCGAGACTTCGGCTCGAAGCAGCCGAATGGAATTACTCGTCGCCTTGACAATATTTTCGCAGGTCTCTCCATATGGGTGGAGCGCGTGACCATAACCGATACCGTACGAAGGGACTTCAATAACCGAATTCTCTGGGAAGGTGTCGAGCAAACGCTTCGCCTTCGGCAATTCGGTCCGGATCAGGTCAATCCCCATACTCACTTCAAATGGGAGCATTTCGAGACCTTTCCACGCTTCTTCGAACTCTTCGGGCAAATCTATTCGAATTGCGTGAGGAGGAAACTTCCGCGCGGTGATCGTGCTGCCCTTAAGCGTCTTGACGATATCTCTGGCTTGTTTATTCATTTCTTCCATCGGAAACAGCAATCTCAAATAAAGACCCATCCTCTTCCGGTCGAGTTCGCGTCGATCCCGGTCTTGGTCTTGGTAGACCTTTGCCATCGCGCCGCGATAAGCGATCAAAGCGCCTCCAACGGCGACGAATGCCGCAATAACTGTGGCGTAATCCTTCAGGTGAAATTCGTCACGCCACCCGGCACTGATCAACGTCAGGATCAGAACTATGCCGACCGCGGTAGCAATTCCTGGCCATTCGGGTCTTTTCATTATCATCGATCGTGCCCGAGCCCGTTCAGGTTGTCGAGAGAGCGCGGTGACCGCAAAGCCGACCTACGCTGACCGCTGGCTCCTGGTCACCGACGACGGCGGCGAACAGTAGCGCGTAGGATGGGTTGAGCCCTTGCGAAACCCATCAATTTAGATCGCCCCGTCGTGCTGGAACGAGGAGTCCGGCCTCCAGTAATAGCGATCAAATCTACCTGACCCCGGACGACCTAATCTCTTCCGCCACGCCATCGAGTGCATTCTGCCCAGCCCCAGCCCCAAGCGCGCTCTGCCGTGCACCACCCGTAAAAATATCGTGCACGAGTCCGAGCTTCCCCATCCCCAGAATGATCAATCCGTTGATGTCGATCTCGTACCAGGCGTGCGAGAGGTAGGCGTCGCGCGGAAAGCGGTGATGGTTGTTGTGCAGCCCTTCACCGAAGGTGAGGATCGATGTCACCAACTCGTTGGTGGTGCCGTCATTGAGCTCGTAGCGGCGGTAACCGTAGCGGCCGTCGCTGTGGCAGACCGAGTTGACCAGCGAGGTGGCCATGGTCATGAGGTAGCTGCGGAACAGGCCGGAGAACAGGACGCAGCCGATCATCGCGTGCACGCCTCCGAGCGCGTAGCCGATGGCGCCCGGAATGATCACCGCCGACAGCGCGTACCAGTACCAGCGGGTTCGGGTGAAGAACATCGAGATCGGGTCGGCCAGAATATCCCTGGCGTAGTATTCGGCATCTGACGTCTCCCGGTTCCACACCCAGCCGCCTTGCGCATGGGCCATTCCCTTAGCGAAGCTGACATGGGGTTGGCCTGCGCCGTCATAATACGGGCTGTGGACGTCGCCGGGCTTGTCGGAGTGCGCATGGTGCCGGCGATGATTGGAGACCCATTTCAGCACCGAGCCCTGCACCGCCATCGTGGCGATCGCGGCCAATATCGTCCGCATCACCGGACCGCAGCGGAAGCTGCGGTGGACGAAGTAGCGATGCATGAAGCCGATGCCGATCGTGCTCATCACGAACGTGCCGGCGAAGACCGAAATCTCGATCCAGCCGATACCTTGCCAGAACGCCCAGACCAGCGCCGCGATCGAGCCTCCGACCATGAGGCCGAACGCGATATAGGAATCGAGAAACTTGGCGTCGACCACCGGGCCTTCGAGAAGCACTCCCGGCGCCGGTGGCATTTTCCGGTCCGCACCCACTTCCGACACCACGCCCTCAACTGCACTCATTTTAGCCGATCCACTCATGGAAAATTAACCATTCTGAGTTGCATCGTACAGAATCGGGCTATTTCGGGCAAGGACTCGCTCGGGCGCCAGAGCGCGGAACGGGACGCAAAAGACGCGGATTTCAAGGCTTTCGCGCACAGCTTTGCCTCGCAGCGAACGTGGGCTAGAACGCCGCCATGTCCGCATCCACGCCACTCCCGTTCGACGCCCTGCTCCGCGCCGTCGGCAGCCGCCGCTCTTCCTATGGCTATATCAGCGGGTTGGCGCTCGACCGCGCCGCGCCCGGCGAGGTCTGGACCAGCCTGGCCTACCGGCCCGTATTCGTCGGCGACACCGAGACCGGCGTGATCCATGGCGGCGTGGTCACGGCGATGCTGGATGAGACCTGCGGCATGGCGGTGCAGCTCGCGCTCGACGGCACGCGCGCCATCGCCACGCTCGACCTGCGCATCGACTACCAGAAGCCGGCGACGCCGGGCCTCGACATCCGCGCGCATTCGGTCTGCCATCGCGTCACCCGCTCGATCGCCTTCGTGCGTGCCACCGCCTACCAGGAGACCGAGGACGAACCGGTCGCCACCGCGACCGCCTGCTTCATGGTCGGCGCCAACCGTACCAACATGCTGGAGCGGCCGACGGAGCATCAGGCGCATGTGTCGCTCGACGCGCCTGATGATCCGACCGGCCTGTTCGCCACCAGCCCGTTCGCGCGCTGGCTCGGCATTCGCGACCATGAGCCGGAAACTGAGCAAGCGACGGAGCCTGGCATCCTGGTGATGCCGTTCTCGCCAAAAATCATCGGCAATCCGATCCTGCCCGCGATTCACGGCGGCATGACCGGCGCCTTCCTCGAAACCACCGCCGTGGTCGGCGTCACGCGCGAGCTTGGTGCCGCGGCGGCGCCGAAGCCGATCGGGCTCACGGTCAATTACCTCCGCTCCGGCCGCGCGCTCGACAGTTATGCCTCTGTCTCGATCGTCAAGCAGGGGCGCCGCGTCGTCGCCTTCGAAGCCCAGGCCTGGCAGGACGACCGTTCCAAACCGATCGCCTCGGCGTTCGGGCATTTCATGCTGCGGCGAACGGCGGATAGCGACGAGGAATAGTTCGCAGCACGCGGTCGCGCGCGGTCATCTTTCCGGGTTGACCGGACGGCGTCCACTTGGCCCGGTGCCGCTGACCTGCAGCACCGCGTCTTCCTTGATCTCGATGTAATGCGGAACGTTCGCGGGTTCGGTGTAGAAACTGCCGGCGGGCAGGATTTTCAGCTTCGCTTCGTCGAATTTCTCGCCGTAACCGGTCGCAAACAATCCGGACAGGATCGTCACTTCGCGGGAATCGGGATGGGAATGCGGCGCGATCTTCGCGCCTTTGGGAAATTTGAGCCGCAGCGTGTAGGGCCCGGGCTGGTTTGGATCGCCCACCAGATTGAGCTGCTCCACGCCGCCGGCCGCCAGCGCGCCTTGCGTCTGCCACTTCATCTCGGCCGGCGTGAGCGCCATGACTCGCGGCGCCGACGTCTGGGCCGCTGCGGCAAGCACACTGAGGACAACGCAGGCCGTGATCACCAGGGGTTTGAGTTCGGCCGATATCTTGTTCTGTCGCATGGGAGCGTCCTTGAGGTGGATCCGACGCCGCTGATGATACCGGGCGTGACGGGCATCCAGGTTGAAGTGACGCGGTTATTGCGTTCGCCCAAGGCGTTGATAATTGCCTCCGTTTTCAGTAGTTTCATGACTTGCAATCATCAATGGAAACAGCGTTCGGGAAACGGCAAGGCCATGACGTCGCAGTTTGGCAGCCTCAGCGAGACCTCTGAGCTTCGCGTCCTGGTAAGCGTGATCGCGCACGGCAGTTTTGCCAAGGCGGCCGACGAGCATCAGATGACGCCGTCAGGCGTCAGCAAACTCATCACGCGGCTGGAAGATCGCCTCGGCGCCCGTTTGCTGCAGCGGACGACGCGAAGATTGTCGCTGACCGAGGCCGGCTCGATCTTCCACAGCCGCGCCCTGCGATTGCTGCACGATCTGAGCGAAGCCGAGGCGGAAATATCGGCCAATAATCTGCAGCCACGTGGAGTCCTGCGCTTGAGTGCGCCGATGCCGTTCGGGACGATGCATCTGGCGCCGCTGATTCCGAAGATGGCCAAACTGTTTCCCGAGTTGACGATCGATGTCGTGCTGACGAACCGCTTCGTCGATCTGGTCGACGAAGGCATCGATCTCGCCATCCGCCTCGGCGTATTGCCCGACTCCCGCCTGATCGCCAGGCGGCTGTGTGCCAACCACCGGATTCTGATCGCGAGCCCGTCCTATCTGAAAAAGCGGCCGGCGCCGAAGACGCCGGCGGACCTGGCGAAGCACGAATGCCTGATTTTCACCTCGCTCGCCGACCCGCGCGATTGGCGGCTGCTCGGCAAGTCGGGCAGCGTCGTGGTCGCCGTCGACGGAAGGATCGCCTCCAACAACGCCGAAGTGCTGTTTGAAGCCATCAAGGCCGGCCACGGCATCGGACTGGGCGCGACGTATCTTGTGCATGAAGCGCTGAAGCGCGGACAGGTCGTTCAGGTGTTGCCCGGCCACGAGTTCGGACAATCTGGCGTCTTCGCCGTGTACCCATCCGCCCGGCAGCTTTCCAGCAAGGTGCGCGCCGCCATCGATTTCTTTGCCGCCGCCTTCAAGGATCCCACGTCCTGGGATCGCCAGTTGGGCGGCGTGGTCAAGCTGCTGCCGGTCCGGTAGCCCGCGGACGCAGTTTTGTTCCCCATCCGACTCGGTTCTGTTCGCAAAGAACGAATCGGAATCGAGGAAATCAGCGCGGACCAGTTCTTAACAACACGTTCGCTTCGCGATTTCGCGAAGCTCAGGTGGTCTTGTCCGCCGCCGTGAAAAACTTCGTGCCGTCGAAGAATCTGTTCGGACGGTTGAACACCGACAGGAACGTCGCGCCGTTGGGCGCATGCGCGACATGGATGTTGCCGCCCGGCCGCCAGACGAAGTCGCCGACCTCGCAGCTTCCTTCCGCGTCTTCCAGCGAGCCTTCGAGCATGAAGGTCTGTTCGAGCGCGGTATGCTCGTGCAGCGGCACCACAGCGCCGGGGGCCATCTTGAACAGGATGGTGGAGCGGCCCTCGTCGTCGCTGTAGAGGATCTTCATCTCGATGCCTTCGAACTGCGTCGGCTGCCACGGCATTTTCGAGGCGGCGACGAGGGTCGAGCGGAGGTGCGGCGGGTTCACGGGGACGGACATTTTTTCGGATTTATTCATCGGCTCGTGCTCCCTGGGTGCGGCTTCTTTGGTCCGCGATACCAAGATTCTAGCACATTTCGCGCGCTTGCAGGATAGGTGCTACGCCCTCATCCGGTATACGACGCCCGCCTCCGCGATCACCGAAAATCCGAGACGTTCGTAAAACTGGCGCGCCGGATTGTTCTTGAGCACCCGGAGCACGATCTTCTTCTCCGTCGTCCGCCAGGTGGCGAGCAGGCTGCCCAGGTAGGGCCCCAACGTCCGCAAGTAGAGCTGCAACGCGAAATCGTAATGTTCCGCCGTGGCCTGCTGAAGCTCGATGCGTCTCGCCATGCGGACAGCCCGTAGGATGGGTGGAGCGCAGCGATACCCATCATTTCACGAGCTAGTGTTGATGGGTATCGCTTCGCTCCACCCATCCTACGCGATGACCAGCGCCGCGACATCCGGGAACTTTTTCCCGGATATCGACGCACTCGCTTCTTCTATCCGTTCAGGCGGCCTTCGCTACCTTTTCGTTCTCCGCCGGCGCACTTTCCATCGCCCGCATGTAGAGATCGAGCAGGCCTTCGCGCTCGTCGCGCTCGTCCTGGTCCTGCTTTCGCAGCTTGATGATCTCCTTGAGGATCTTGACGTCGAAGCCCTCGCCCTTGGCCTCCGCAAAGACCTCCTTCTTCTGCTCGTTCAGCTCCTGCAATTCGGTGTCGATGTTCTCGATCCGCTCGACGAACGAACGAATCCGGCCGCCGGGAACAGTGACGTCAGACATGGTGCCTCCCCTGTTGATTGAGATCGTGAAAATGACCGCAAACAAATAACCAATGTGTTAACCTCGCGAAGGCGTCCGCATCGAAACTTTTTATTTTTCAGACTTGACCGCATGAACGTGATTTCCATCCAGTCGCAGGTCGCCTGGGGCCATGTCGGCAACAGCGCTGCGGTGTTTCCGATGCAGATGCACGGCATCGACGTGACAGCCGTGCCCACGACCCTGCTGAGCAACCGGCCGGGTTATCCGACGCTGCGTGGCCGGGTGCTGGAAGCGCAACTGGTCGCCGATTTGCTGCGCGGGATCGAGGAGCGCGGCGCGGTCGATGCATGCAACATGATCCTGTCGGGCTATCTCGGCTCGCCCGAGATCGCCGCAGAAGTCGCCGACTTCGTCGCCCGCGCCAAGGCGCGCAATCCTGCCTTGCTTTATTGCTGCGATCCCGTGCTCGGTGATCGCGACCGCGGCCTGTTCGTCCAGGCCGACATTCCATCTGTCGTGCGCGACCGGCTGTGTCCGCTGGCGGACATCGTCACGCCCAATCATTTCGAATTCGAAGCTCTCGCCGGCTCCAGCGCCGCGACGTCGGCTGAGATGATCGCGCAGGCGCAAACGCTGCTCGCGCGCGGTCCATCGACCGTGGTCATCACGTCAGCCGAATTGTCGGATACACCGGACGGCGAGATCGAGACCCTTGCCGTCGAGCGCGCGCAAGCCTGGCGCGTGCGCACGCCAAAGCTGCCGATCAGCCCGTCGGGCACCGGCGATCTGTTTGCCGCGCTGTTTGCTGCGGCGCGCGTTCAGGGCAAGGACACGCCGGCAGCGCTTGGCCACGCCGCATCCGCGATCTACGCCGTGCTGGAGCGCACCGCGGCTGAAGGCACCGAGGAAATGCGCATCGTCAAAAGCGCCGAACAGCTCGTGCGCCCGCAGCGCTTGTTCAACGCCGTCATGATCGGGTCGTAGGATGGGTGGAGCGGAGCGATACCCATCATCTTCTCAGCTGGAATTGATGGGTATCGCTCCGCTCCACCCATCCTACGCTGTCTACTGAATCGCGCGACCGACGGTCCGGCCTTGTGCGGTCGTGATCTTGTTGCGCGGTGTCAGCACGCTGAGCTGAACCGGCGTCACCGACATGGCAGCCGGCGCCGCTTCCTGGACGTTTTCGGCGCCCAGCGCCTGAAGCTGCACGGCCGAGACCGGCAAGCCCGCTTTTTCATAAGCCGGCAACTCGGCTGCGACACCGGCGGTAGCCGCCGTCATCACGAACAGAGCGGCGGCGGCGACGGACAGGGAAATCTTCTTCACGTCAATTCTCCTAGGGTGGATTTGAATACGAGTGTAGTTGTCATTTGCTGCAATGCAATAGATCAATGTTGCAATGCACAATTATGTGATCAGGCAATTTCTGATTGTGGAATGCCGAACTGCGCGTTGGTCGCACGAATAGCCGCAAAGGTTCGCCGCAATTTTCGCACGGCAGTTCGCGAGCGCGTAGCCTGCGGATTTCGGGTGCATCTATCCGCGTCATTGCGAGCGCAGCGAAGCAATCCATTTTTCTTTCCGCTGCGCGATGGATTGCTTCGCTGCGCTCGCAATGACGGGGAGAGAGCTTCGCTCAAAACAACGGGGTTATTTGACATTCAAATACGGACGCACCCGCCGAGGTTGCGTTATTTCCCGCGCCATGTGAGCTACATCACGCACGCCTAGAACCTGATCCGGCCAGACTGCCACCAACATGCAGAACGCAAGGCTTCAGGAGAAGCGGCCATGAGCCAAGTCCATTCCACCAAGGTTTATTTTCACTGCTCGAACTCCCGCGAAGTCCGCATCGACCGGTCCGGCGAAGCGGTCAGCGACCTCACCGAGGCGCGCGACCGCGCGGTCGGCATCGTGCAATCACTGATCATGCAGCGCGACGCCGAAGACTGGCGCGACTGGACCATCCATGTCAGCGATTCCGACGACGAGATTTTTGTGCTGCCGTTCGCCTTCGTGCTCGGCAAGCCGCATTAGGAGAAGGCGATGCTGGTCATTCTCGATGCGATCGTGACGCGCGCGCACCGGCTGGCCGCGCGCCTCTGCGACCCCTATCGGCCCGAGCGGCACTACATGCGCGGCCCCGGCCCGAAGTGGCATGCGCGGCATCGCGCCGGTAGGATGGGTGGAGCCAACGGGTCCGGCCTCTGGCCGGCCCGATGATAAACTCCGCGATACCCATCGCCACACACACGGTATTGATGGGTATCGCTGCGCTCCACCCATCCTACGCAACCGATCGCAGGCCGCCTATGCCGCGTTTCGCTTCTCGATGATCCTGCGAAAGTCGGTCGCCAGACTGGCGTAATAGGCGGCGAGCCCCTCGTAAAAGCCCTGCTCGGCCTTGTCCCTTGCTGTCCGCGCATGCTCTTCGCATCGCGAGGCCCTCGACTCGTATTTCTCCACCTTGGTCTGCAGATCAGCCACCATGGTCATCACTCCATGCTACGCACACAACCTTTGATCGTATGCGGGCAGGCGTCGAAAAGATGGCCGGGCCAAGGAAATTTCGCAGCGTCGCGGTGAGCAAGAAGTGACGGACTACCGCGCCGGCACCGGCATCGGTGGGCGCAGCGATGACCGTGACGTGCCGGCCGCGGCCGCCTGCGGCTTCGCCGCGACGCGCGGCCCGCCACGCTTGGCGCCGTCGACGGATTCCAGATAGCTCGTCAGCTCCCACGCCGCGCTGGAGTTGCTGGCGTAATGCTGTTGCAGGAACAAATAGAGCGTGAGGCGGAAGCGGCCCTTGGCGAGCCCGCGTGCGCTGCGATGGCAGGCGGCGCAGCTCTCGGCAAACAGTTTCGGCGCCGGCTTGCCCCGGTCGATATTCTGCGCGACCGCCGGGCCGCCCAGGGCTGCCATGACGGCCGCAACAACGAGGCCGCAGCCTGTGATCCTCGATGACATCATTTCTCGCCGGTGCAATTGGCCCGCAATCTGCAGCCCGGCCGTGGCGAAATCTGGGCCGCGCGCGCTGGCGGCTAATTCACGAGATTCCGGCAATAAGCCACGCTGCTGGCCACGGCGTCGCGGCCCTTCCAGGCCAGATAGGTCAGCCGCCCGGCCAGACTGTTGTGGCTGTGCAGGGCGCGCGATCCGAGGATGTGATGAAGCGTCGTCGTGCCGATGGAGTTGATCTCCGCCTCGACCGGCGTTGCCACCGCCTGCATCAGGCTGTTCAGCCGCACGCCCCATTCGGAGCTATCGAGTTCGTCGATGCGCACCCGCAGCGCGTATTCGATGTCATAGATCTCGACCAGAATGTCCCGGGCGATCATGACTTGCCGTTGCCGCAGCGCATGGCAGAGCGCTTCCCGCTTGACGTCCAGCTGGTCCAGCACCATCGGGATCGTGATCGCATAGGGCGTCGCGGCGATGTCGGCCGCGTTCTTGCTGCCGGCGGCCTTGGTCGCAAGCCGCATCAGTTGCCAGGGCGTCTTGAGATGCGCTGCGATCATCGTCAGCGCGAACGGCATCGCTTCGGCGTGCTTGGCGGTGAACGCCTGCAATCGCTCCTGCACCTTGGCGAACGTCTCGCCTTCGAATTTCCCGATCTTGGCCGGCAAGCCCGCGGCAAATTCCGCCAGCGCATCGCGCGCGCGCAGGCCGCACAGGATTTTCTGCAGATCGTCGAAGATCGCCGCCGAACTGGTGTAGCGCGCCAGTTCGGCGCGAACCCGCTCGACATGGCCGGCACCGGCGAGCGCTATCTCCAGCGATTTCGCTGCCTTGGTCTGGAACGCGTGCGCGACCTTCTCGGCGTCGCGCTTGTTGTCGGCCGCGATCAACAGCTTCATCTCTTCGTTATAGCCGCGCGCCATCGTCGGCAGCGCGACCTCACTGATCCACTCCCAGATCGACGTCAGCGATTCCCGGGAGATCTGTCCGGCGTTGGCCTGCCCGGGCGTCCGGTCGACCAGCAACGGCTCGAGCGGCTGGTAAAAATAGCGCGTCGGGTTGCCCTTGCGATAATCGGCTCCGCCGGTGGCGCGAAGCTCGGCGCGCAGTTCCGCCACGATCGTGGCGCCGCCCGGCACGTCTTCACCATGGGCCTGCAACCGCTCGATCTCGGCGAGCAGGTGGCGGCGCGCGGGCGCCGCCAATTGCGCCAGATAGGCGCGGACGCGATCGAGCTGGATTTCGTTGGTTGTCATCGCCTTGAACCTGTGGAGCGCCTATCGCCTCCAGTCAGCCGGGAGCGCCGGTTCGCAAGTCCAAACCGCGTTTTTCGCGGGAAGCGCCGTTCAGGTCGCTTGCCCTGATACTGTCAGGACGATCGTTCGCCCCAACTCTAAGATAGGTTGGGTAAAGAAACGGTACCATTTGCCGTCGAAAATCGGCTGCGATCGGAAATCGGCGATGTTCCCGCCAGCGCCCCCCCCGGCGGCCTCAACGCCTGCCTTAAAACGGCGGCGGCTTCCTGGCCCGCTGCGCTTTCGCCGCCTCCATCCACCAGGCGAGATCGTCGGCAAAGCGCGGAAACGCCTGTGTCAGCGCCTTGCCACCGCCCTCGGCGGTCGCCTTGCCGTCGGCGGACAGCGTCTGCGCGATCGGGCCGACCGCGAGGCTGCTCGAAATCACCACCATGCCCATTTCGGACAGCGTGCCGTGCCAGGCCAGTGCGGCGCGGGCGCCCGCGAAACGCCCGGCGGAATAGCTCGCAATCGCCGCGGGACGCCAGAACCATTCCTCGAGGAAATGATCGGTGAGGTTCTTCAAGCCGGGCTGAATGCCCCAGTTGTATTCGCCGGTGACGAACACAAACCCGTCGGCGCCGCGGATTTGACCGGCGAGCTTCTCCAGCGCCGCGGGCGCCTGCCCCTTCGGGTGTTCCTTGTACATCCGGTCCAGCATCGGCAGGCCGATCGCCTTGGCGTCGATCAATTCGACCTCGTCGCCGCGGGCGCGAAAACCATCGACGACGAATTGCGCGAGCCGGATGCCCATGCGGTCGGACCGATAGGATCCGTAGAGAACGAGAATGCGGTTGCTCATGATGCAGGGAGGCTAGCACGGCGAGGTTCCGCCGGGCACGCCAAAACTGCGGACCGTGCCCGCTTACGGCCGCAACCTCTCCACGTCTGCGCCTTGCTTTGGTCAAACCCGGCTGGCGGTGTGGCGCATGGGCCAGAGGCGTTTGAGGCCATCAATCCGTTCGTTCCCCGTCGCGGGTGCTTTTGGCGGGCGACATTGGAATGAAGAGGGACACCAATGCAATCCACGCCAAATCCGCAACAGACCGATCCGCACGACGTGTTCGTGATCGAGCCTGGCGTCTCGCTCGCCGCGCGCGCCGACAAGGCGCCGCTCGATGTCTTGTACGACGTGCTCAGAGACCATTCGCAGCCAAGGCACGCAGATATCGAGCGCCTCGATATCAAGCCCTCCGACGTCAGGCTTTCAAATCCGGCCGCCGCCGAGTCAGAGCTCCGGATCGCGCCCGACTTCTCCGCAGGCAGTGAGGGGTCGCCGATCCCTGACGCCAACGGCATCAAGCTGGGCGAAACCGAAATCAGCACGCACCAGCCGGCGCCCGGCAAGCTCGCCCGGGGGGTCGTCATGGGTCTGTTCGCGCTCGGCAGCGCCGTTTGCGCTGCGGCCTGGCAGCACTATGGCGATGACGCCAAAACAGTGCTGGCACAATGGGCGCCTACGTTTGCGCTGGCATCGACGCCGCCGCTGGAAAAGCCTGCTGCTGCGGCACAGGCCGCGATTCAGGCCGCCGTGCCCGATCAGGCGTCGGCGCAATCCCCGTCTTCGGTGCAAGCGGTCGCGAACGCCGTACCGGAGCCGTCGCAGGCACTGCAATCGATGGCGAGGGATCTCGCCGCGATGGGCCAGCAAATCAGCGAGCTCAAGGCGACGATCGAACAGCTCAAGGCTAACCAGGCACAGGCATCGCAGCTCCAACCGACCCAAGCGCCAGTGTTGCCGCGCGAGCCGGTGCGGACGGAAGCCCGGCTGACCGAGCCCACCGCCCCCCTCGTACGACCCCGGATCGTGATGCCGCCCGCGCATGCGACAGCGGCGCCTATCCGCAAGCCGAAGCAGGTCTTCCCCTACGCGCCGATCACACCCGCGTCGCCGCCCGCTGCCGCAGCCCCGGTGTCGCAGACAGCTGTGGGGCCTGCACAGGCCGCATCGCTGCCGCAAACCGCAGAGGACGGCGGCCCCGTGGTCCGACCGCCGTTGCCGCTGCACTAGCAGGTTCAGATAACGAGTTTCAGGTGTACCAGCTGTCGCCCCTGCCGGGTGCGCGGTGCTCGTTCGCGGGCAATGAGAGCCCGCGAAAGAAGCCGACCAAGCCGAAGGCGACGAGACCGAAGCAGCCCGCCACCGTGATCCAATGAATGAGTTCGCTCATCTGCCACCTCACCAATGGGTCGCAGCCGCCGAGCAGGCGGTTCATTTGACGCTCGGGGCGGGCTTCAGCTCTGATGCGGGCCGCGCATGATCTTCAGGGCGTCCTCGACGTGACGCCACTCCGTGGCCCCGTCGTTGTCGCCCCTGCGTTCGCTGGCCTGCGCATTCTGCGCCGCCTGCGCGATGGCAGTGAGCCCATGCCGCTCGAGCATCTGGCGCGCGACAGAATGAACCTGTGTTTGTGACATCATGCTGCTCTCCCTGATGTTTCGGTCGCCGGAACCGCGTCGAAGCTTGTCGTGGCCAAGCCTGCCTACGTCCCGGGGATGGTTTCCCACGTCAACGGCCGAATCGGCCCTCGGGTTCCCCTCGCCGGCGTTCACGAAATGAGGCTGTTCCGCGCGGATGAACCTTCGCCGGGGCACCGGCGTCCAACCGTTCAAAGCGGCAAGGACGAAATCGCGATCTTCCCGTAGCGCGGAACCCCGTACTTTGCCGGTCGTCCCGTAATTCCCCTTACGGAATCGCCCCGAATATTCCGCGCCGAGTCACGCTGCTATTGGTGTCGTGCGATTCGATTCGACCGGGGAGACGGAACGTGGCTCAGCTCTTTTTCCACTGCTCCAATTCGCAAGGCGTGATGATCGATCAGCGCGGCACAGCCTTCGGAAATCTGGCCGAGGCGCGCGACCACGCCGCCCGCATCGTCGGGTCGCTGGTGATGACCCGCAGCCTGGAAGACTGGCGCGGCTGGATGCTGCATGTCAGCGACGATCTCGACGAAGAAGTATTCGTGCTGCCGTTCGCGTCGGTCGTCGGCAGACTGAACTGAAGGCCTCGCGATGTCCGCCCTCCAATACGCGGCCGCTCCGCTTCGCTACCGCCTCGACGCGATCATGGCGAAGTGACAACGGCTGATCGCATGGGCATGCGACAGCTATCGGCCCGAGCTTCATTATATGCGTGGCCCCGGCCCGAAATGGCACGCGAGGCATCAGGGCCGCATCGAGCTCCAAGCGTAATCCGCCTTCCACGATGGACAAAGCGGCGGGTTACGGCTGTGCCTAGCTCGCCCTACAATTCCCCGAGCTCCGGCGGCTCGAACCAGTTGGTCAGCGACAGGCCGCCGTCGACCACGATCGAAGCGCCCGTGACGTAGGCCGAGATCCGGTTCGACAGTACCGCCAGCGCCATCGGCGCGAGGTCCTTGGCTTCGCCGAGGCGGCCGAGCGGAATATGTTTTGCCAGTTTGGGATCCGCAACAAAACCGCCGGCCGCGATAGCGCCAGGCACCAGCGCGTTGACTCGGATGTTGTAGCGCCCCAGCGTCTTCGCCAGTTCCTTCACCAGCATCGCAAGCCCCGCCTTCGCGGTCGAGTAATGCGGCAGGTTGCGCGGCGTGCCGGCATGCAGCGAGGTCAGCAGCAGGAACGACCCGGGCTCCTTCGCCGCGATCAATTTTCGCGACAGCGCACGGGTGAGATGAAAGCCGGCTTCGAGATTAACCGCATGCATCTGCGCCCATGTCTCGGCGCCGACGGCCATGGCATGGTCGGCCTCGCGCCGTGGCGGCGACGCGCTGTGGACGAAATGCGTTACGCGTCCGACCGTGGCCTCCGTCTCCGCCAGCAGGGCGTCGCGGGCGGCGGAATTGGCGAGATCGCCGATCCAGGGAAAGCCCAGTTCCGGCCGCGGCGATGACTTCACCGCCGCCGTCGCCGTATCTGCGTTCACGTCGGCGAACACGGTTCGCACGCCCTCGCCGACCAGGGCTTGAGCGATGGCGCGGCCGATGCCGTTACCGGCGCCGGTGACCAGCGCGGCCTCACGCTCGGGGTCGAATATCCCCTCGAAAAGACTCATGTCGGTGGCGCCCCCGGCGTATTTGCACGCATTGTAGCAAGTAGCACGGATAGGCCAACGGGTCGCGCGAATGCGCGCCCGATGACAGGCTTCGCGAAATCCGGCGGCCGCGACAGATCCGGTGAGCTCGCGCGCTTGCGCTGGATCAATTCGGCACAGCACCAATACTGTCAGGTTGCTTTCGTCGGGCCACAAATCGGCCTATCATGACGCCTGCAACCGGCGGGACCACCCCGATGCGAACCCGCGTTCGAAAGTTTGCCCACGTTCTGGAGCGCCTCGGCCTTGCCATGGCCGGCGCCGCGAGCGGGTTGTTCGTCGCCGCGCTGGTCGGACCGAGCGTCGCGGCCTTCACCAACCAGGCCTTCCTGCTCCTGATGATGATCGGGGGCGCCATTGGATTTTATCTCGGGATTGATACACCACCGCTGCCCTTCAAAATATCGAGCGGCGCGCCTTCCGACGATTGGATCGGCAAGATCGACACCCCGGAGCTGCTCAGCGCGGTCGGCACCTTCCTCGCCGCGTTCTCTGCGTTTGCGTCGGTCGGCGTCATCGTGCTGCGCCACGATCCGCACATTGCCTGGACCTGGATGATCATGGCCGGCTGGTGCGCCGGCGTTACGATGCAGATCGTGGCCGGCGCGATTGCCCGCGGACGGCACTGAGGCAACGGTAGAACCGACACGCGTTTGCCGAACGTTAATCAAACTTCCGTGCGCCGGTCACGCCATCCAGAAAATTCCACAATCATTTTCAAGAAGATGAGCTCGCCTTTCAACAAGGAGGACTCCGTATGCGGTTCGGATACGCGTTTCTGCTGGCCTCGACAGCCGGCCTCCTGACGCTGGCGGCACCGACGCTGGCGCGAAATTCCGAAGAACAGAAGGCCAGCGAACAGCCGGCATCATCCTCGTGCCACGCCTACCAGCAGGCGGCCGATGGATCGTGGGCCCAGATTCCATGTCAGGAGATGGGAACTGCCAGGCAGACGCAGCACAAGCCCGCGCCGCACGGCACGGATGAAGATACGCATTAACGCGAGCCCGTCCTGCCGGGCATGACCGTCATGCCCGGGCATGGCACTCTGCCTCGCGCGGCGGCGAAACTCGCCTGCGGTCGCGGGCATCCCTTGAGCCGGTTTCAGGCCCCCGGGCTCGATCGCGCAGCGCGCCGGTGCGCCTTTGTCCACCCTACGAGGGACGAACCGCCGTTCCCCAAGCGTAAACTCTAGATTAAGCCGCACCACTTATGGTGGATTTAAACACCCAGTTACCCTCTGTGAATGGCCCAAATCCCATGAAAATCGGCACGCTTCTCACCGCCGCCATCGTTTCGCTTTCCGCCGTCGGCGGTGGGCTCGCCGTCTATGTGGCGGTCACCAAATACCAGACGATGGACAAGGTCTCCGTCGCGCAGAGCCGGCTCGAGGTGGTCAGGGCGGTCGGCGACATTCCGCGCTACATGAATCCTGAGCGCGGTTTTTCCACCAACATCCTGTTCGGACCGGCTGTGGTTGATCCGAACATGCGCGCCGAGCTCAACACCAAATACCGCAAGGATACCGACGGCGCGCTGGCGAAGATGAATGCCGCCCGCAAGGCGCTGCCTGGCTCGCTCGACGACGGCCCGGCGGTCGGCAGCGGGATCGATGCGCTGAATGCAAGATTTGCGGCGCTGCGCGACGCCATCGACAAGGCGATCGACGGCCCGGCCGAACCGCGCAAGGATGCGGCCAAGAAGATCGTCGCCGACAACGCAACCTTCAACAACGAAGTCACCAAACTGCTCGACGAGCAGGTCCGCAAGATCGCGCAGCTCGACGGCGACGCCTACCGGCAGGCGGGTTACGCCAACATCGCGTGGACCCTGCGCGACGTCGGAGGTTACAATTCGAGCCTGCACAAGAACATGCTCGGCGCCAATCGCGTCGCGACTGAAGCGGAAAAACTCGATATCAGCCGCTCGCAGGGCCGCGCCGACCAGATCCTGATGTCGCTGCAGGAGCTGCGCAACAGTCCCGCAACGCCGGCCAACGTGACTGCGGCGCTCGACAAGATGAACGAGGATTTCGTCGTCCGCTTCGGCAAGGAGCTGAAGATGATCAAGGACGGCGGGATCTCGGGCAAGTTTGAACACGATATGGCGACGTACTTTGCCGAGTCGCAGCGCGCTCTGGGATCGATCATTACCTTGCGCGACGCCTTCTACGACAACGCGGAGCAGATTCTCGGTGCCGCCTACTCCTCCGCGCGCTTCAGTTTCCTGATCGCATTGGCTGGCCTCGCTGCCGTTGCGGCCGCAAGCGCCGGCATGATCCTGATGGTTCGCCGCCGCGTCTGCAAGCCAATCGTCGACCTCACCGCCACGATGTCGCGGCTCGCCAGCGGCAACATGTCTGACGAAGTCGCCGGCACAGAACGCGGCGACGAGATCGGCGCGATGGCGGCGGCGGTCCGCGTGTTCAAGGACAGCATGATCGAGGCCGAGCGCCTCGCCGCGGAAAAGACCGCCGAGAGCGACGGCAAGATGCGCCGCGCCCAGGTGCTCGACGAACTGACCCGTGCCTTCGAAGCCAAGGTCACCGAACTGGTCGGTGGATTGTCGTCGGCCTCCTCCGTGATGGAAGACACCGCGCAGTCGATGTCGTCGACCGCGACTGCCACCAACCGCCAGGCCGCCGTCGTCGCCGCGGCTTCGACCCAGACCTCGACCAACGTGCAGACGGTGGCGAGCGCCACCGAGGAACTGAGCTCGTCGATCTCAGAGATCGGCCGCCAGGTCGCGCAATCCACCGAGATCGCGGCCCGCGCGGTCGAGAACGCCCGCCGCACCGGCGATACCGCGCGCTCGCTGGCCGAGGGCGCGCAGAAGATCGGCGACGTCGTAACGCTGATCCAGAGCATCGCGGCGCAGACCAACCTGCTGGCGCTGAACGCGACCATCGAGGCCGCCCGCGCCGGCGAAGCCGGTCGCGGTTTCGCGGTCGTCGCCTCCGAAGTCAAATCGCTGGCCGGCCAGACCGCCAAGGCGACCACCGAGATCTCCGAGCAAATCGCTGCGATCCAGGCGGCGAGCGACCAGACCGTGACCGCGATCCAGAACGTCGCCAACGTGATCGGCGAGATCGACCAGATCGGCA
>JAIEPP010000233.1 GCA_019748335.1 Xanthobacteraceae bacterium | reverse complement strand
GGCCGCGAGGCGCTCGAATTCCTGCTCAAGAACGACGTCGCCATCATCCTGGTCGACGTCTGCATGCCGGAACTCGACGGCTTCGAACTCGCCGCCATGATCCGCGAGCATCCCCGCTTCCAGAAGACCGCGATGATCTTCATCTCGGCCATACAAGTCAGCGACATCGACCGACTGCGCGGTTACGAGATGGGCGCCGTCGACTATGTTCCCGTGCCGGTGGTGCCGGAGGTGCTGCGTGCGAAAATCAAGGTATTCGCCGAGCTTTATCGCAAGACCCGCCAGCTGGAACGGCTCAATCTCGAACTTGAGGATCGCGTTCGCGCTCGTACCGCCGAACTGGAAGAATCGCACACGAGGTTGCTGGAGAGCGAACAGCGCCGGTCCCTGGCAATCGCCGCTGGCAAGATGGGATCCTGGGACTGGGACTGGATCAACGGCGACTGCCTGTGGGACGAAGGCCAGTATCAAATTCTCGGCGTCGAGCCCCAAAATTTCGGACTGACCTTGGCCAGTATTCAGGGCGTGGTTCATCCGGACGACCTTCACCAATTACGCGAGGCATGGGCGAGCTTCGTCAAAGGCGCGAAATCATACGAAGCGGAATTCCGCATCGTCCGGCCGAATGGCGAAGTGCGCTGGTGCACCGGGACGGCCGCCGCAAGCAACGACAAGGATGGCCGTGTCATCCGTGTCAGCGGCGTCACCGTCGACATCACCGAACGGAAGCTGGCCGAGGAACGGCAGAACCTGCTGTCCCGAGAAGTCGACCACCGCGCCAAGAACGCGCTGGCGCTGGCGCAATCGATCGTCCGGCTGACACGCGGAGAAAACGTGACGTCCTATATTCGCTCTGTCGAGGGCCGGATCAATGCGCTGGCGCGGGTGCACACCGTGCTCTCGTTGTCGAGCTGGCAGGGCGCCGAGATCAGGAAGCTGATCGACGAGGAGCTCGCGCCCTATGCGATGGGCGAACAAATCGTGCTGTCCGGCCCCGAAGTCCAGTTGTTGCCCGCTACGGCGCAGACGGTTGCCCTCGGTTTGCACGAACTCGTCACCAATTCGGCAAAGTACGGCGCGCTGTCGGCGCAATCCGGTCGGCTGGAGGTCAATTGGGAAAACCAGGCGGGGATTCTGAAAGTCGGTTGGGTGGAGACCGGCGGACCGCGGGTCGAGAAACCGGCCACGCGCGGGTTTGGCACACGAAGCGTGATCGCGAGCATTGAGTCGCAACTCGGCGGCAAAGCGGAATTTGATTGGCGTCCCGAGGGCCTGGTTTGCCGCCTCACCGTCCCGCTGTCGCGACATGACGTTGCCGCCGATCCGACGCAGCCGCATGAGACAGAAAATGACGCCCATGCCCTGAAGCGCGCCGGGCGCTAGGCTACAGCCCCGCTGCGACCCGGTGGCCGCACCGATCCCCGTGCCGAGTCGATCGCGCGCATCAGGTCATGCGGACGAAACGGTTTCTGCAGGCAGACGACGTCAGACAGACCCGGGGATTCAGACAGGAAGTCCAGCGCCGTCATTCCGGATATCGCCACCACGGGCAAATCGGGCGTACGTTCGCGCAGCGTGCCGATCAGGTCGGAGCCGTTCGTCCCCTGCAGAAAGATATCGACGATCGCGAGATCGAAGCTCTGCTCCTCGAATACCTTCAATGCCGCCGCGGCATTGTCGGCTTCGACAATCTCGAAATGATGGATGCGCAACACGATCGCGATCATCGCTCGCACGTCGGCCTGATCGTCAATAACGAGGACGCGGGGCATCTGGTCTCCCGGATCGGTTGCGCAACAGTCTATCATGAAATTCCCGGCTTTTTGGCGCGGCCGGGCTGACATTATTGTACTGGCTGGTAAAGAGCCGGTTACCCCGCGCCCGATGGTCTACTCCCGACCGTGAGTTGATTTCGGGTAACGAAAGTCTAACCCGGCCGCCGCTTCGGACCGAACACCGCCGGGGGTTGCATTGCTCCCGGTCGATATCCGCATATGGGCGATATCCGGCCTTGGCGAATACGTTATTATGGCGAAGAATCCCGTTGGCGCGTTCGATGCCAGTTTGCCGGAGACGACAATGCAACCGCGCCACGAGCGCAGCATCTTTCTCTCGACCATGCCGGCGACCGGCCGCGATCGCACGGCGGCCGCGGTCATTGTCGGCACCTCGGCGTTTTTGTTCGCGTGCGCCGTGCCCTTTGCCGGCGTACCGCTTGCCCCGGTCCCGGCGTTCGTCGGCAGCTATCAATCCGCGCTTGCGATCAACGACCTGATCACAGCGGTCCTGCTGTTTTCACAATTCGGGATCGCCCGGTCGCGGGCCATGCTGCTGCTTGCGAGCGGGTACCTGTTTACGTCGATCGCGGCCATGGTTCACGCACTGACGTTCCCCGGCCTGTTCGCACCTGCCGGACTGCTCGGCGCCGGCCCCCAGACCACCGTCTGGCTCTATATGGTCTGGCATGGCGGATTTCCGCTGCTGGTGCTGGGCTATGCGCTACTGAAAACACGGGATAACGGCACGCGGGTGCAAGGTTCGACCACACGGGCGATCCTGGCCAGCGTTGCGGCCGTGATCGTGGCGATGGCCGCCTTCACCGCGGTCGTCACGTCGGGCCATGACTATCTGCCGGCCCTGCTGCGCGACGGTCATTACACGCCTGTGATGCTGGGCGTGGTCTCGACGGTATGGTGCCTCAGCCTCGCCGCGCTGGCAGCCCTCTGGTATCGCAAGCCGCATTCCGTGCTCGACATCTGGCTGATGGTCGTGCTCTGCGCATGGTTGTTCGACATCGCCTTGTCCGCCATCCTCAATGTGGCGCGGTTTGATCTCGGCTTCTATGTCGGCCGGGTCTATGGGCTATGCGCCGCCAGCTTCGTGCTGGCTGTGCTCCTGATCGACAATGTCCGCCTGCAGGCGCAATTGGCGGGCCTGCTCGGAAAGCTCCGCCGGCAAGCGGCCTCCGAAAGAAATCTGCGTACCGAGCGTGAACGTCTGTTCAGCGCCGTCGTGGAATCATCGTACGACGCCATCATCACCAAGACCCTCGACGGCACCATTACCGCATGGAATCCGGCCGCCGAACGCCTGTTCGGCTTCACGTCGGCCGAAACGGTCGGCCGCAACATCGACATTATCGTCGCGCCCGACCGTCGCGCTGAAATCCGCAGCATCCTGGAACGGGTCGGCCACGGTGAACGGATCGACTACTACGAAACCTCGCGCCTCCACAAGAACGGCGGCACCGTCGAGGTTTCGCTGAGCATCTCCCCAATCCGGTCCGCCTCCGGCGCCATCATCGGTGCCTCCAAGACCGCCCACGACATCACCGAACGCAAGCAGACCCGGCAAGCGCTCACCCAGGAAGTCGAGGAGCGGCGGCGCATTTTCGAGACCTCGCATGACCTCATCCTGGTGACCGACACGGCCGGCAATTTCATCCAGGTCAGCCCAAGCGTCACAAGCATTCTCGGATATCAGCCGTCCGACATGATCGGCCACAGCGCCGTCGAATTCATCCACCCCGACGATCTCGAAAGCACGCGCAGCGAGATGCGGACGGCGCGACGGGGCCAGAGCAAACGCAATTTCGAGACGCGCTACGTCGGCAAGGACGGCAACGCGGTTTCGCTGAACTGGACCGGGACCTGGTCGGAACCGGTCAGGCGCCATTTCTTCATCGGCCGCGACCTGACGGAAAAACACGCGGCCGACGCCCAGATACGACATGTGCAGAAGATGGACGCGATCGGCCAGCTGACCGGCGGCGTCGCCCACGACTTCAACAACATCCTGACCGTGATCACCGGAACGATCGGAATCCTGGAGGAAGCCGTTGCCGACAGGCCGGAATTGGTATCGATTGCCAAGCTGATCGACGAGGCCGCCGACCGCGGCGCCAATTTGACCAGGCATCTGCTGGCCTTTGCCCGCAAACAGCCGCTGCGCCCCCGCGAGATCGACGTCAATGCGCTGGTGCTGGAGGCCGCCAAGCTGCTGCACCCGACGCTCGGCGAACAGATCCAGATCAAGCCGGTATTGGCAGAGGACGCCTGGACGGCCATGGTCGATCCGAGCCAGCTCACGACAGCCGTTCTAAATCTTGCGCTCAACGCGCGCGATGCCATGCCCAACGGCGGCAAGCTCGCGATCGAGACCAGCAACGTCTATCTCGATGAAGGCTATGCGAGCATGAATAGCGACGTGACCCCGGGCAATTACGTCATGATCGCGGTGAGTGACAGCGGCAGCGGAATCCCCGCAAACCTGATCGAAAAGGTGTTCGACCCGTTCTTCACCACCAAGGAAGTCGGCAAGGGCACCGGCCTCGGGCTCAGCATGGTGTTCGGTTTCGTCAAGCAGTCCGACGGCCATATCAAGATCTACAGCGAGGAAGGCCACGGCACGTCGGTCAAGATGTACCTGCCGCGTGCCACCGGATTGGGCCAGACTGTGACGGAAGCGCTGATATCGGCCAATATCGAGGGCGGGACCGAGGTCGTCCTCGTCGTCGAGGACGACCTGATGGTGCGCAGATATGTCATGACCCAGATCGAGAGCCTCGGCTATACCGCACTCGAGGCTGCCAACGCGGCGGAAGCCCTGACAATCATCGACGCGACCGAGACCATCGACCTGCTTTTCACCGACGTGATCATGCCGGGCGCCATGAACGGCCGCCAGCTGGTCGATGAAGCCTCGAAGCGGCGGCCGTCGCTCAAGGTCCTGTACACGTCCGGATATACCGAGAACGCCATCGTCCATCACGGCCGCCTCGATACCGGCGTACTGCTGCTCACCAAACCCTATCGCAAGTCCGAACTCGCCAGGATGCTCCGGCTGGCGCTTGGCAGTTGAAGCATTTTCCACGGCTGATATATCGGTTACGCAAGGCCCGGCTGGATGCGGCCTGATGGACAAGGCTGCTTGAAAAATCTCCTCACCGATATTCCCGGCGTCCGCGTCGGGCACGCCGACGACGCCGCGCTCGCCTCCGGCGTTACCGCGATCATTTTCGATTCTCCCGCGGTAGCCTCGATCGACGTCCGCGGCGGTGGCCCCGGCACCCGCGAGGAATCGGTGCTTCAGCTCGAAGGTACCGTCGACGCGATCGACGCGATCGCGCTTTCAGGCGGCTCGGCACTAGGACTGGATGCCGCGGGCGGCGTGCAAGCCTGGCTCGCCGAACAGGGCCGCGGCCTGCGGATCCGCGACGCGCTGATTCCGATCGTCCCGGGCGCGATCTGCTTCGATCTCCTGAACGGTGGCAACAAGGCCTGGGGACGCTTCCCCCCCTATCGCGATCTCGGTTACGCCGCCGCAAGCGCCGCCAGCGCCGACTTCGCGCTGGGCAGCGTCGGCGCCGGCCTCGGCGCCACCACGGCCAATCTCAAGGGCGGCCTCGGCTCCGCTTCCGCGCAGACCGAAGGCGGCGTCCTGGTCGCCGCCCTCGCGGTGGTCAACGCGGTCGGCAGCGTGACGGTCGGCGACGGGCCGTGGTTCTGGGCGGCGCCATTCGAGGCGGGCCACGAATTCGGCGGCCGCGGACTGCCGCCGGCGTTCACGCCTGATATGTTGAAGGCGCGGCTCAAGGGCGGCCCGGAAGCGAGGTCGGCGGAGAACACCACGCTGGTGGCCGTCGTCACCGACGCCGTGCTGACCAAGCCGCAGGCCAAACGGCTGGCGATGATCGCGCAAACCGGAATGGCGCGCGCGATCTATCCCGTCCACGCGCCGCTCGACGGCGACGTGGTGTTTGCGGCGTCGACCGGCCAGAAGCCGATCGATCCGCTGTTCGGTCTGACCGAACTCGGCATGGTGGCCGCCAACACGGTCGCCCGCGCGATCGCGCGCGGCATCCATGAAGCGACTGCGCTGCCCTTTCTGGGCGCGCTACCGGCGTGGGGCGATCGCTTCGGCTAGGTCGCAGTCCGAAGGATCATCGCCGGGTCTCAAATTCAGACGCTCACCGAAAGCGATGAGGTGGCCGATGCCGCCAGCGCCTTGGCGTCGCGCTGGATCATCTGCTCGAGGAAATTATAGGACGAGGTCGCAGCGCTCGACGCGCTTCCGCTCGCAGCCGACGTCATCGTGACCTTGGAGCCGTCGGCGTAGGTCAAGGACGTCGTCGTGGTCCCGTCGCTGTTGGTGGTGGATGTCGAGGAGGCGCCCTGCAGCGCCGCCAGCAGCGGATCGGTGTTGGATCCGTCGGCGGTTCCGGAACCGCCGGCATTGCGGTGGTGATGGTGACCCTTGCCGCCGCCCTTCAGTGCCGCGGACATTTCGTCGAGGCTGACCGAGCCGTCGCCGTTCTGGTCAAGCTTGGAGAAGACGTTATCGGCCGCCTTGAGATTGGTGCCGCCGGCGCCGAGCGCGCTTTCGAATTCCGATTGGGTGATCTTGCCGTCGCCGTCGCCATCGATCTGCGAGAACAGATCCTTCAGCGCGCTGGAGCGGCTCGTGGTCGCAGAGGTCGCCGAGGTGGTCGATCCCGACGCGGACTGGCTCTGCGCGTCGAGCAGCGCGCTCATGGTCTGCGGCGATATCTGCGTAAAGCCGCTGCCGCCTGCACCCGTGCTCGAAGCCGGCGAAGCTTGGGTGCTGCTGCCGGACTGATCGAACGGGTTCGACGCGGCCTGGGTAAATCCTGTCGTCGTCTTCGATTTTGACGACGTCAGCGACTTGAGGGCATCAATCGCCGCCGCTGCGGCGCCTATGGCAGGTAACATGGCCGAACTCCGACACCACCGCATCACGCGGACTGAACTTCCGCCGATTACTCAGCAAACCCCATGCCATCACGAAAAACCCAATAAAACCGGGCTTTTTCGCACTCCAACGGTTCCCTGCCCTCGGCAATTCGTGCCCTCAGCGGCAGATTTTTCCGCCCACAGGAGAGCTTTGCCGCCGCATTGCCCCCGATCACCCCACATGTTACGCGGGGCCATTCCTCTCCCCTCGAAGATCTCTGGGAAGCGCACATGTCTCAGCCATTCGCGTCACGTCCCCTCGTCATCGCACCGTCAATCCTGGCGGCGGATTTCGCCAGGCTCGGCGAAGAGGTCCGCGCTGTCGACGCGGCGGGCGCCGACTGGATCCATCTCGACGTGATGGACGGACATTTCGTTCCCAACATCTCCTACGGCCCAGATGTCATCAAGGCGATGCGCCCGCACACCAAGAAGATCTTCGACGCGCATCTGATGATCTCGCCCTGCGATCCCTATCTCGAAGCCTTCGCCAAGGCCGGCTGCGACCAGATCACCGTCCATGCCGAGGCCGGCCCGCACCTGCATCGTTCGCTGCAGGCGATCCGCGCGCTGGGCAAGAAGGCCGGCGTCGTGCTCAATCCTGGCACGCCGGTGAGCGCGATCGAATATGTCATCGACCTGATCGACCTCGTGCTCGTGATGTCGGTCAATCCCGGCTTCGGCGGTCAGGCCTTCATCAAGTCGGCGGTCGGCAAGGTCGGCGACCTCAGGGCGATGACGGCCGGACGCCCGATCGATATCGAGGTGGACGGCGGCGTCGGTGCGGATGTGTCCGGCCAGCTCGCCGCCGCCGGCGCCAACGCCTTTGTCGCGGGCTCGGCCGTGTTCAAGGGCGGTACGATGGAATCCTACAAGGCCAATATTTCGGCGATCCGCAACGCGGCAGCGATGGCGCGCGGCGAAGCGATCTAGTATTCCAACGTCATTGCGAGCGAAGCGACTTGTCCGCCGTAGCTCGAAGAGCGAAGGCGGAAGCAATCCATCTCGCCGCGGCAAGAAAGAATGGATTGCCGCGTCGCTTCGCTCCTCGCAATGACGTTGATAGATCTGAACACGCCTTCGCTTTCTCGCGGCGCATGCGCCCGGAGTTTTTCATTTCGTTTGCCCTCGAAATCAGAAGGGCGCAGGAAAGACCGGGTGCGCGCCGATCATTTTCTTCGAGGCGCACTCCCGGCTGATGAAGCCGACCGCCGGCGTAAAGTGACCCGTTTGCGTCCCATCCGCTCCCTGCACGGCCAGGCCGGAATTGCGTCGCACCTCGAACGCGAAAGCTTCACGCTCCGGCCACAAAGCCGGATCAGCGTTGATCTGTCATCGACGGAACGGGAACATGATCAAAGCAATCATCGGAGCCGCAGTGATCCTGGTGATCGCGACATCGGCAGCGTCGGCGCAGCACCGCGCCGGGGACGCCGCGCTCGGCGCCGTATCCGGCGCCGTGGTGCTCGGGCCGATCGGCGCGGTCGCCGGTGCGTTCATCGGCTATTCGGCCGGACCTTCGATCGCGCGTTCGTGGGGCCTGGATCGCTCCCGTTCGTCGCGGCAGCGCAGGCAGGCTGCAAGCAACCAGGCCTCAAGCGACCAGACCCCGGGCAACAATGTGCGCAGCGCGAGAGCGGAAGTGGTCGGTGCCGGCGGATCCCGTCCCGCCGCTCAAGCCGACAAGAATCCACGCCTCGCGACCTCCGGAAGCGGGGGCAATGCGCCGGCTGCGGCACGCCCGGCGCCTTCGGCCAAGACGCCCCCCGTCCAAACACTCGAATAATCGTATTCGCGTGCTCGGCGTCAGCCGCCGACAGCGGCCTGCCCCATCGCCACAGCCGACCGCGGCGGCCGCACCACCGTGACGGTGCAGGCGGCTTCGGCCGCGACCTTGGACGAGACGCTGCCGAGCAGCGTGCGCAGCATCGAGTTCTGCCGCGCACCGATCACGATGTGGTCGACCTGGTTGACGGCGGTGAATTCGAGGATCGCGGAGGCGGGATCGACGGCCTCCAGCACATGCACGGTAAGCCTGCTCTCGTCGAGTTCCAGTGGCGAGGCCCAGTGCCGGAGCGCAACCAGGCGATCGATGTGCTTGTTGTTGCCCTGCTCGTCGACCGTCCGGTCGATGGTGATGCGGCCGAGCTTCAGCACGTTGATGCAGGCGAGCCGCGCGTTCGGCAATGTCGCCAGCAGATGCGCCGCGGTCAGGCGCAGGCATTCGTTGAGCGGTCCGGAACCGTCCTCGGTATCGAGTGCGACGGCGACGATCGGCCCCGACGCCAGTTGAACGGCGACGTCCGACTTCGGCTTCGGCTGCGTCATTCCGCCGTTGAAACGGCGGCGCCACACCGTAGAGAGCGGATCGCGTTTCAGCCGCTCCGATCGCGCCGTCAGCTTGACCTGGTCGGGATGCGCCAGATCGAAGGCCAGTTGCGACGCGGTCGGATGACGCCACACCGGCTCGATCTCGAGGCAGCGCAACACGATTTCCTGCAGCCAGGGCGGATAATCAGGTCGCAACTTGCGCGGCGGTTGCGGATCGCGCCACAGCCGCCGCCGCATGCCGCGCAGGGTTTCGCTCTCGCCGAACGGCCGCTCGCCTGTGGTGAAGAAGTACAGGAGCACGCCGAGTGAAAACAGATCGCTGCGCGGGTCGTCGCGCACGCCGAGCAGGCGTTCCGGCGCCATGTAGGGCGCGGTGCCGTAGGGCAGACGGAATTCCTCCTGCAGCAGGTCGGGCAACAGGTTGTGGTGCGACAGTCCGTAGTCGATCAGCACGCATTCGCCGGAGGGGCGAAACATGATGCTGCTCGGCTTGATGTCGTGATGAATGACGTTCTGCCGGTGCAGGTCGGCCAGCGCGCCGGCGATCTTGCCGACGATCACCCTCGCCTCTTCATACGGGATCGGCAGTTCGCCCATCCGGCTGTAAAGCGTGGTGCCGGGGATGCGTTCGATCACGACATAGGCTTGCCTGGCGAAATCGCCGGTGCCGAAACAGCCGGGCACATGCGGGCCGGCCAGCCGCGGCAGGATCATCTGCTCCATCTCGAAAGACACGATCGCCGCCGGATCCTCGCCCTCGGAAACCCGCGGCACCTTCATCAGCAACGGCACCGTGATGCCGGGGTGGGTGACGCTCCACAGCGTCGCCATGCCGCCGTGATGGACGCATTCCCCGACCGTAAAGCCGTCCAGCTCCGTACCCGGCAAGATCGAAAGTTTTGTCATCCCTCACCTCCCGATCAGCAGGCGATCGGCGAGCCAGTGCGGCAGGCCGTTGGCGCGGATCCGGTCTGCCGCCGCGACGACGTCGTAAGGCACCCGGCAGAAGGTGATCTCCTGCGATTTGGTATCGAGCATGGCATAGGCCGCCGCCGGATTGCCGTCGCGCGGCTGCCCGACCGAGCCGAGCACGGCGAGCCAGCGCCGTCCGCCGAGCAATTGCACCGGCGTTTCGGAAGTCGGGATGAAGCTGGTCAGCTTTGCCGCCGCTGACATCGAATACAGCGCCGGCTTGTGGATGTGTCCGCAGAAGGTGACATGGGCATCGGTCGCCTCGATGCTGCGCGCCGCGTCTGCCGTGCTGCGCACATACTGCCACCGCGCCGGGTGCGAGGCTTCGGAATGCACGTAGAGGCGATCGCCGTCCTGGTGCTTGAGCGGCAACTCCGCCAGAAAGCGCCGCTGCGGCGCACTCAGCCTGCCCCGCGTCCACTCGATCGCGGCCTGGGCTTCGGCATTCATGCTTTCGGAGGAACTGACGACGGCGTTGTCGTGGTTGCCGACGACGGCGATCGCGCCGTCCTCGACCAGGCCCATCACCGTCTCGACCGCCCATTCCGGATCGGCGCCATAGCCGACGATGTCGCCGAGGCAGACCATCCGTTCGGCGCCGCGCGCGCGCGCGGCATCGAGGCACGCACTGAACGCCTGCCGGTTGGCATGGATGTCCGCAAAGATCGCAAGCCGCAATTGTTCCTCCGCCGCCATCATCGCGCCGGAGCGCCGAGCGTGAGTTGATGGATATCAAACTACGGGGAGCTTGCGGGCCGCAATCATGCGGAAGGCGGGTATGGAAGCCATGAGGTGGAATTCGACCGACAGCGGCGGCCGGTCGTGCCTGCCGGAATCAACGCTCGCGCGGCGCTTCCAGCCCCTTCAGCAGCAGCGACAGCAAGGCGTCGATCCGCGCCGGGGCATCGGCGTCGTTCCATTCGTCGGCATGGGCCGGATGGTGAAAGCGGCTGGTGGCGTCGAAAATGGCGCGCGCCGAAGCCTTGAGGTCGGCGACCGCAAACACGCCCTGCTTGATGCCGTCGGACAGGATCATCGCGATCTGATCGACCAGACAATCCTTGTGACCCTTGACGACCTTGCATGCCTCCTGGGCCAGCGTCAGATAGGTCGCGAACATCTCGGGATCGTCGGCCAGCCGCTTGTGCTTGACGGCAAACATCGCGCGCAGCCAGCGTTCCAGCCGGTCCGGCGCCGGTCCGGTCGCTTCGGCGATTTCCAACAGCGGCGCGCTGGCGCGGTCGAGCCAGCGCTTGGCGACGGCTTCACGCAGCGAGGCCTTGCTGGGAAAATGGCGGTAGACGCTGCCGTGGCTGACATCGAGCGCGCGGGCCACATCGACGACGGTCGCCTTGGCGAGGCCGTAACGGCGCAAGACGTCCTCGGTTACCTCAAGAATCCGTTCGGGGGTCAAAACCACGACTTCGTTCATTGGCGCACCTTTGAGACGACGAGACGGGTGGTCATTCAGTCCCCCTGACGGGTTAATGTTTTGCCGGTTCGAAACGCTCGGCCTGGGCGGCCAGATGGCGGGCAACCTGCTGGTTCAGCCAGCGCTGGATTTGTGCAGTCAAATGAATGATCTCGATGGTCATTGGCGTAGTCCTCTTGAAGTCCCCGGGCTCAGGGCCAACGAGCTGGGGGTGACGCCCAATGGCGTCGGAAAGGTATATAGCATATCTCGCTGACAGATTTCAATATCTGTCATTCGATGTTCCGCGATGGCAGGGCTGCGCTGGATGCAGGGCCGGGCGGCCCGTCACGGGCAAAAGTGCTCCGACCCACCCGCGCCGCCGGTCGCCCGCTGCCCTGCCTGCCGGCGCTGTCCGTCCCACCTGTCTCAACCGTTTCTCGCAGCGGCTTTTCCGGTTCGTTTGTCTGACTTGGGCCGCTCTGCTAAAGCGCAGCGTAAAAAACAATTCGCCGGAGTCGTCGATGATCCCCCGCTATACCCGCCCGGAAATGGCTTCCATCTGGGAGCCGCAGACCCGCTTCAAGATCTGGTTCGAGATCGAGGCACATGCGGCCGACGCGCTGGCGGAACTCGGCGTGGTGCCCAAAGAGGCCGCGAAAACGATCTGGGCCAAGGCAAAGGACGCGACCTTCGACGTCGAGCGGATCGACGAGATCGAGCGCGAGACCAAGCACGACGTCATCGCCTTCCTGACCCATTTGGCCGAAATCGTCGGCCCCGAGGCGCGCTTCGTGCATCAGGGCATGACCTCCTCCGACGTGCTCGATACCTGCTTCAACGTGCAGCTCACCCGTGCGGCCGATATCCTGATCGCCGACATCGACAAGGTTCTGGCGGCGCTGAAGAAGCGCGCCTTCGAACACAAGATGACGCCGACCATCGGCCGCTCCCACGGCATCCATGCCGAACCGGTCACGTTCGGGCTGAAGCTCGCTTACGCCTATGCGGAATTCAGCCGCGCCCGCGAACGCCTGATCGCCGCCCGCAAGGAAGTCGCGACCTGCGCCATCTCGGGCGCCGTCGGCACCTTTGCGCAGATCGACCCGCGCGTCGAAGCCCATGTCGCCAAGGCGATGGGGCTGGTGCCGGAGCCGATCTCGACCCAGGTGATCCCGCGCGACCGCCACGCGATGTATTTCGCGACGCTCGGCGTGATCGCCTCTTCGGTCGAGCGTCTCGCCACCGAGATCCGCCACTTGCAGCGCACTGAAGTTCTGGAAGCCGAGGAATTCTTTTCCGAGGGCCAGAAGGGTTCGTCGGCGATGCCGCACAAGCGCAACCCGGTGCTGTCGGAAAACCTCACCGGCCTCGCCCGCATGGTGCGCGCCTATGCGATGCCAGCAATGGAGAACGTCGTGCTCTGGCACGAGCGCGACATTTCGCACTCCTCGGCCGAACGCATGATCGGGCCGGACTCCACCGTGACGCTCGACTTCGCGCTCAACCGCCTCGCCGGCCTGATCGAAAAACTGCTGATCTATCCCGCCAACATGCAGAAGAACCTGGATCGTCTGGGAGGCCTCGTGCATTCGCAGCGGCTGTTGATCGCGCTGACGCAAAAGGGCGCCAGCCGCGAGGACGCCTACAGGTTCGTGCAGCGCAACGCGATGCCGGTGTGGCGCGGCGAAGGCGACTTCATAACGCTTCTGAAGAAAGACCCCGACGTGAAGAAGTTGATGACCGACGCCGAGATCGAGCAGCAGTTCGACCTCGGCTATCACTTCAAGCACGTCGACACGATCTTCCAGCGGGTGTTCGGCGCGAGCTAATTATCAAGTCGTCATCCTGAGGTGCGAGCCTGACGGCGCGTTAGCGCCGTCAGATCACGCGAGCCTCGAAGGATGGATACAACCCGTGGCCCATCCTTCGAGGCTCGCTACGCTCGCACCTCCAGCGACAACGGCAAAGCCGTTGCGCAGGGATGACGTGTAAGTTGTTTCGCTGTTTACACCGCCACTGCCTTTGCCTTCGTCGGCGCACCATAGAGCCGCATCAGCACGAAGGTGATCAGCAGGATCGCGAGATAGACCGCGAGCTGCATTGCGGTCGGCTGGTCGGTGTAGCCGATCAGCGTATGCAGCGCCTTGCCGGGAATGCTTGAATCGGAAAGCAGCCAGCCTGAGTCCCAGACGACATTATCCAGCGCGGTCAGCCAATTGGCTTTTTCCAGAAACGCTGCCGCCTGCGCCGCCATCCCGGCGGCCAGCAACGCGATCAGGATCGTGGTGGTCGTGAACAGGGCCCGCGTCGGAATCTTCACCAGGCCGAAATAGGTCAGCATGCAGACGATCGCGCCCAGAACCAGTCCGATCAGACCGCCGAGCCCCACGCTCAAACCGCTGTCGCTGCCGCCGGCGAGGACGCCGTAGAGAAACAGCACCACCTCACTACCCTCGCGCAGCACGGCGACACCGACCACGATCGCGAGCGCGAGCAGCGATTTCGATCCCTCGACCACCGCCTGCCCCGCCGAGCGCAGCTCGCCGGCAAGTTCGGCGCCATGGCGCGCCATCCAGACATTGTGCCAGGTGAGCATCACGACGGCGACGACAAGGATCGCGGCGTTGAACAATTCCTGTCCCATGCCGGCGAACAGGTTCGACAACGCCCCGGCGAAAACCGCGACCACGCAGGCCGCGAGGACGCCGGCGAGCACACCGCCGGCGATCCATTGGTTGCGATGCGGCACCGCGCGCGTCACCGCGAGCACGATGCCAACGATCAGGCCGGCCTCGAAGACTTCGCGGAAAACGATGATCAGTGCGGCGATCACGATGTCGTCTTACTTCACGACCAGGGCGCCGCGCGCGACCTTCTCATTGTACTCATCGAAGAACTCGTAGCGGCCGGGCTTCTGGGCGCGAACGTTGATGGTGGCGTCGCTGGAACCGGCCACCACCTTCTCGACCTTCAGGGTCTTGCTCTCGAATTCCATCGCCTTGGCATCGAGGTTCTTCAGCTTGATCACGATCGCCGTGTTGGCGGGCGCGGTGATCTCGGCCGGATCGAATTTCTTGTCCTTGTAGCTCAGCTGAATTTCGGTCGCGGCCTGCGCGTTGGCAGCGCCGGTGGCGGCAACTGAAAACAGGGCGACGGCGACAAACATGGCGGCGTTCGAAAGCGTTCGCGAGAGGGACATGTCGGTTCTTTCAGTGAGGGCTGCAAATGATGGCTAACGGTATCGCCAGATGGCATACGCCGCCGAAAGCCGGGCCGTGAAGTGGCAAAACGCCGCTTTAAATTGGAGAAGTTCTAAACCGCAGGATCTTTTCTGAAAACGCTTTAGCCCGGCGCGCCGTCGACCATGCGCGCCGTGGCGCGGTCGCGTTTGCCGAAATGGTGCCAGAGCGCAGCGGCGGCATGAAGCAAGATCAGCGCCAGCAGAATGTAGGCGAACAGGATGTGACGGTCCTCGTAGGCCGCCGCAGCGACCTTGTCCGGCGAGGTAAATTGCGGAACGTGAAACAGCCCGAAGAAATCCGAATAGTTCTGCGTCCGCGCACCGGAATGCGCCCAGCCCAGCATCGCCACCACCATGGTGACGCCATAGAGCGACCAATGGCTGACATTGGCGGCGATACGCCGCCAGCGCGGGGTATCCGACGGCAAGGCCGGCACCGGATTGAGCCCGCGCCAGATCAGCCGGAACACCATCAACAGCAGCACGAGGTAGCCGATGTCGGCATGGATGGAGCGGTGGAAGAAACGGTCCGCCCTGCCCGGAATGTGGTTCATCCACCAGCCGTAGGCGAGCATGCCGATGATGACCAGGCCGAGGCCCCAGTGGAACCAGCGCGACAGGCTGCCCCAGCTTAATGACGTATTGCGTAACATTTCCGATCGCTCTCCCGACCGCCACTTCCAGCAGGTCGTCCGCGGTTTTATCCGTATCTCCAATGACTTGCCCTGATAGCTTTCCATTCCCGTCAAAGCGATTTGAATCCTTCCAAACTGCGGCGCCAGACCTGCCGGCCCGCTGCGAACAGACCGAAACAGCTCAAAAACAACTGAATGGTAACCGCGGATCGGCTAAATACGCCGTGTGACAGTTCCCCCGACGATCCTCGTCTTCGACTCCGGCCTCGGCGGCCTCACGGTATTGCGTGAGATCGTCCGCGCGCGGCCCTACGCGCATTATGTCTATGTCGCCGATGACGCGTTCTTTCCCTACGGCCTTCACAGCGAGGAGCAGATCGTCGCCCGCGTGGTGCCGCTGGTCGGCGAATTGATCGCGCGCCACGCGCCTGACCTGGTGGTGATCGCCTGCAACACCGCATCCACGCTGGTCATGTCGCATCTGCGCAGCGCGTACCGGGTGCCGTTCGTCGGCACCGTGCCCGCGATCAAGCCCGCCTGCGCCAGTTCGAAATCCAAGCGGGTGTCGGTGCTCGGCACCAAGGGCACCGTCAAGCGCGAATACACCAAGCGGCTGATCGAGGATTTTTCGCAGGGCTGCGAGGTGACGCTGGTGGGCTCGGCGGAACTGGCCTCGCTCGCCGAATCCGCGCTCAGCGGCAACGACGTGAGCGACGAGGATATCGCGGCCGAACTCGCGCCCTGTTTCGTCGAAAGCGATGCCGCCCGCACCGACACCGTGGTGCTGGCCTGCACCCACTATCCGCTGCTGCTGGACCGGCTGACGAAACTCGCGCCGTGGCCGGTCGACTGGATCGATCCCGCCCCCGCCATCGCCCGCCGCGTCTCCGATCTGCTTGGCCCGGCCGGCGGTCCATCCGATCAGGCCGGCGCCGAAATGATCTTCACGTCGAAGCGGCCGCATACGCTGAGCCAGGCGCTGATGCCGTTCTTCGGCGGTCGCGTCCCGGCGTGAGCTAGCCTAACTGGCGACCCACCATTGCGCCGATTTCCTTGAACACGGCTTCGAGCTGCGGCGGGGTCGGCGAACCGCCCTGGGTGTAGGCGGCAACCAGCACGGGTCCGCCGGAATTCGGCCAGGCGATCACGATGTCGCCGGAAGCATCCTTGCCGTTGTTGCCGGTCTTGTCGCCGACCTTCCAATCCCCGGGCAGGCCGCCGCGCAGCCGGTTGTTGCCGGTCTTGCAACCCACCATCCATTCGGTGAGGTGATCGCGCGAACCCGGTGACAGCACCGTGCCGAGCAGGAAGCGACGCAGATTTCCTGCCATCGCTGATGGTGTGGTGGTGTCATGCGGATCGCCCGGCGGCGAGCGATTGAGTTCAGGTTCGTTGTGGTCGAGGCGCGAGACCGTATCGCCCGCCCGGCGCCAGAACTCGGTTAAGGCAGACGGCCCCCCGACCCGCGCCAGCAACAGGTTGGCACAGGTGTTGTCGCTGAGTTCGACGATGGCCTTGCACATGTCAGACACCGACATGGCGCCTTCCTTGGCCCCTTGAGCAAGGTTCTGCTTCGCGACCGGTGCGTAGTCGAGCAGATCCTTGGGCCCATAGGCGACCATGTCGTCAAGACGGTCCTCGCGGTTATCGACTCGCGCCAGCACGAAAGCGGCGAGCGAGGCTTTGAACGTGCTGCACATGACAAAACGCTCTTCGGCGCGCCATGCGATCCTGGCGCCAGTCGAAATGTTTTCGGCGTAGACACCGATCCGCCCGCCAGTCTCGCGCTCATAGGCCGCAAGCACCGGTGGCGCCTCCTCCGCGAACGCCGGCGAGAAAACCAGACCCGACGCCGCGGCCAACAAAGTACGCCGATTGATCATCATGGTAGAAAACCTTCATGTGGAGCTTCATCTGACGCCCTTCGCTTCTCACGCCAGAATGATGGCGCGATGAAGATGTGAAGCATCAGGACATGTGGCTCGATACGTCACGAATTTGTCCATATGATATCGCCGGTCGACCTCACCAACCGATCATCCGGGAGTTTCCACCTTGACCTCCGCAACATCAGCGCCGCTCAACCGTCTCAAGCAATTATGGCGGGAGGGACGTCCGACCTTCGGCGCGATCGCCACCATTCCCTCGATCCAGACCGTGCAGATCATGGCCCGTTCCGGCATCGACTGGATCATCGTCGATCTCGAACACGGCCCGATCGATCTCGGCACGGCGCATGCGATGATCACGGCGACATCAGGCACGCCCTGCGTGCCGATGGTGCGGATTGCTGCCAACGAGCCCTGGCTGGCGAAAGCGCCGATGGACCTCGGCGCGCTCGGGATCAATTTCCCGATGGTCTGCAACCGCGCCGATGCCGAAAAGGCGGTGCGCAGCGTGCGTTACCCGCCGAAGGGCGACCGCCAATGGGGTCCGTTTCACGCCCCGTTCCGCTGGGGCGTGTCGATGGCGGACTATATGGCCACCGCCGACGACGACATGATCTGCATGATCACCATCGAGCATGTCGAGGCGGTCAACCGCATCGACGAGATCATGGCGACACCGGGCATCGACCTTGCGGTGATCGGCCCGGGCGATCTCGCCACCTCTATCAACAAGCGCGGCCTGCCCGACGATCCCGAGGTGCAGGCGCTGATGGCACGCGCCGAGGCCGGCATCCTCAAGAGCGGCGTGCCGATCGCAGGCGTCGCGCGCACGGCCGAACAGGCCAACCAAATGATCGATCGCGGCTATGTCGCGCTGGCACTGGGTTTCGACTGGTCGCTGTTCCAGCGCGGCATCGCGGCAAGCTTTGAGGGCATCAAGCGGTAGGAGAACCGCGCCCGGCTGCCCGCGCGCTTTCCGCGCGCTGCGGGCACTGCTAGAGTTCTCCCACAGGGAGAAAACACATGATCAAAAAAGTTCTGCTCGGACTGACCATCGCGACCATCGCCGGCGTCGCCGTCGCCCAGCAACCCGGCATCAAGCGCACGCCGCTGCAAAAGCTCGATTTCCCGGCCGGCTACAACACCGTCACGGCGATCGCGGAAGTCCCCGCCGGCGGCGCCGCCGGCCGCCATACCCATCCCGGCATGGAAACCGGCTATGTGCTCGAAGGCGAGCTTG
>JAIEPP010000221.1 GCA_019748335.1 Xanthobacteraceae bacterium | reverse complement strand
CTAGTCAGGCAAGCAAGAGAACATTATTGGTCCGGATTTGGTGAAACGACAGACGAGCGATTGCTTGAACTGGAACGACAATCGTCCCCTTTATCGCGCGCGCTCGCGGACTTGACCAAGTTTGACCGGACGCGATCGCACCGAATTTGGCGCGCGTTGGCCGCCTCTGGCGCTTCCGGGATTCTCGTTGACCTACATCAAAATGCCCCCCGGGATCCTGGGCAATTCTTAATAAGCGCGAAATCTGTACCGCCGACAAAGCCGCATCTGATGTTTGATCAGATGTAGGAGCATGACGAATGAACGCACAAAACCCGGAGCCGATTGAGAAGGGGATGTCCAGCAAGCTTGTTCCATTTCCGGTGCCAGCTCCAGCCAAGGATAAGCTCAACCCCAAGAGACATTGGCTGGTTGCGGGGCTGGCGTCGCTGTTTGCCTTGGCGATTGCGGCAGTGACGTGGTGGGCTTTTGCCCAACCCAGCGCGATCCAGTATGTCTCTGTGCCGGTTGCGAAGGGTGCCGTGACCCGGACGGTGACGGCGACCGGAACAGTCAACCCGGAGCTTACGATCATCGTCGGCACCGCTGTTTCCGGTATCATCCAGGAGCTGAATTGCGACTATAACACCCAGGTGAAGAAGGGACAGGTCTGCGCCAGGATCGACCCGCGTCCCTATCAGAGCGTCGTCGATCAAAACCGGGCGAATCTGGCGGTCGCAAAGGCGCAACTCGAAAAGGACAAGGCGAGCCTTACCTATAGCAAGCTCGCCCTCGGGCGCGCCGCCACCCTTGTGCAGACCCACGCCGTCTCCCAGGACGCATTTGACAGCGCCACGAGCACCTATGAGCAGGCCTTGGCGCAGATCGCTTTCGATGACGCAACCATTCAGCAGCGTCAGGCCTCGCTTGACGCCGCGCAGGTCAATCTGGACTACGCGAATATCGTGTCGCCCGTTGACGGCACCGTGGTTTCGCGGAACGTAACCATGGGACAGACGGTCGCCGCGAGTTTTCAGACACCGACGCTGTTTCTCATCGCCACCGATCTCACGAAAATGGAAGTCGACGCCAACGTGAGCGAAAGCGACATCGGCGGCATCAGAGTCGGCAACAAGGCCACTTTTACGGTGGACGCCTACGCAAAACGTACATACGAGGGTACGGTGAGCCAGGTCCGTCAATCCCCGCAGACCGTTCAGAACGTCGTGACGTACGATATCGTGATCAGCGTCGATAATTCGGATCTGACGCTGATGCCGGGCATGACCGCCGCCAGCCGCATCATCGTCGATCAGCGCAACGATGTGATCCGTGTGCCAAACCAGGCACTCCGCTACGTCCCCAGCAGTCTCGGCGTCGCCGTTCAATCAGGCCACTCGCAAGTCTGGGTTCTGCGCGATGGGCGGCCGGTGTCTGCTCCGGTGGTCACCGGACTGGACGACGATAGCTTTACGGAGATCGCGAGCGGCGACGTGAGGCCGGGCGATTTGGTCATCACCGCAGAGCAGACAGCGATCGCCAAAAAGGCCGTCACGCCACGTCTCAGTCGCTAATTCTGGTTGAACAAACGTTCGCAGGCACACATGCCGGAGCCAATCATCAGGGTCATGAACGTAACGCGGACGTATCACGTCGGCGACGTCGATGTGCATGCGTTGCGCGGCGTCAATCTGACTGTCGAGCCCGGCGAATTCATCGCCATCATGGGATCATCCGGATCGGGGAAGTCCACTTTGATGTCGCTGCTCGGCTGTCTTGATCGGCCGTCGAGCGGAGAGTATTATCTGCAAGGTGTCAATGTTGCTGAACTGACGGAGCCGGAACTCGCGCGGATCCGCAGCGAACGACTGGGTTTTGTCTTTCAAAGCTTCAATCTTCTCGCCCGCACCAGCGCGATCGAGAACGTCGCGCTGCCATTGTTCTATGCCGCTGGAGGGGCCTCAAGCGGCACTGAGCGCACCGAACGGGCGCGGGCATCGCTCAGGCTGCTCGGCTTGGCCGACCGTGAGCGCAATACGCCGGGGCAGTTGTCAGGCGGTCAGCAGCAGCGCGTCGCCATCGCCCGGGCCTTGATCAACAATCCTATACTGCTGCTTGCGGATGAACCGACCGGCAATCTCGATACCAAGACGTCGCACGAGATCATGGAGACGCTGCAGGCCCTGAACCGCGAACGCGGCGTCACGATTATCGTCGTGACGCATGAATCCGACATCGCGACTTATACCGGCCGGGTCCTTACCATGCGGGACGGAGAAGTGATATCGGACGAACGAAGGCCAGCAGTCGGCCCACCGCCGGGGGGGGCAGCCGGCCTATTGCCGGCCGGTTCGCTTTCCAACCTTCGACAGCCTGGGCCGGCTACAACCGACAGCGCGGGCACCGTGCACGCATTCGCCTTGATGATCGTGGCCGCGGCATTTCAGGCGCTCGCCCGCAACAAGATGCGGTCGGCTCTGACCATGCTGGGTGTCTTCATCGGAGTTGCCGCGCTCATTGCCATGGTCGCGGTCGGTCAGGGTGCCAACGAAGCGGTCCGGAAGCAGATCGAGAGCCTCGGCACCAACCTGCTGGTGGTGGTCCCAGGCGCTACCACGATGGGCGGGATGCGGAGTGGACAAGGCAGTGCATCGACTCTCACGGTCGTGGACGCTGAGGCGCTCCGTCGTGAAGCTCCGGCCGTTGGCAGCATCAGCTATCTCATCCGCCAGATGGGGCAGATCCAATACGCCAATCAAAACTGGACGACGAATATTCAGGGGGTCAGCGCCAACTATCCGCCGATCACCAATTGGCAAATCGCCTCGGGCCGCGGCATTTCGCAAGAGGACGATACGAATGCCGCGCTTGTCGCGGTCCTCGGTCAAACCGTTGCCCGTCAACTGTTCGGTGCCACCCAGAATCCGGTCGGCGCGGTGGTCCAGGTCAAGAGCGTACCCCTGCGCGTCATTGGCGTGTTCGCCTCCAAGGGGCAAACAGCCTATGGGACGGATCAGGATGATCTCGTCATGACGCCCTTCACCACCGCCCAGCGCAAGGTTCTCGGCGTGGCCGCGCCCAGCCAGCAACAGGCCCCTCTCAACTGGGTCTATCCGTCGCCGCCCAATCCCTACAACCTTCAGCAGCGGCTGATGGGATACGTGAACCAGATCTATGTCCAGGCAACGGATGCCAGCAAGGTTCAGCCGGCTGTCGCCGAGGTGACCGATATTCTGATTCGCCGACACCATATCCGGCCCGGTGAAATCAATGATTTCTCGGTTCGCAACCTGAGCCAGATCGCGGAGACCGCCGAGAGCAGTAGCCGCATCATGGCGCTTTTGCTTGCGGCAGTTGCGTCGATATCGCTGATCGTGGGGGGCATCGGCATCATGAACATCCTGCTCGTGTCGGTGACCGAGCGGACGCGGGAAATTGGCCTGCGCATGGCTATCGGTGCCCGCAGGACGCATGTGCTTCTGCAGTTCCTTGCTGAGTCCGTGATTTTGAGCGTTACGGGCGGCATCGCCGGAATCATCGTGGGGATCGCGTTCTCCGCGACGATTTCGATCGTCGCGGGTTGGCCCGCTCCGATCTCGCTGACAGCGGTCGCCGGCGGATTCCTTTTTTCCGCCGCAGTGGGTATCTTCTTCGGATATTATCCGGCGCGGAAGGCCGCGAGCCTCGATCCGATCGAAGCACTGCGGTACGAATGAATACCGGCTACCGCCATTTTATTGTTTCGCTGGCGGCGCGAACAACTGGTTGCTGACAGGCGAGACGGCAGGCTTTTGTGTAGCAGTGAAGACTTGGACATAAGCTCGCGCCGGTCGACACCGGGTGGACACGTTTCCCATACAACTCTCGGTTTTCTCCCGGGCTTTGGTGCCGGACCTTCGCCGCAAGTTCCTCGCGGTGCATTATCGCTGAGCTGCCATCGACCGAAGAGCCATGACAACAAGAGGGGTTCAGGCAGACCGCAGGTCGTCGCAAAGGCCTCGTCCGCCGCCGAATTCGGTGTTCGAATCTGGCCTGTCGCCCGGCGGATATGCCTCCGGGCAATTACTTAGGGGGCTCCCCCTAAGAAAACAGGCGGAATTTCGGAGCGCAGCGATCTCAACTAGGAATTGCTCATCGACTTCGTCAGGAGATGGCACATGCTCACCCAATCGATCAGCACCTCCGTCATCGGCAATAAGATCAATCCGGCCGCCCGCGCTACCGACGATCAGTTCTGCATCATCACGGGCCACGCGGGCCTCGTGGCGACGGAATACTCCTACAAGAAAGACGAGGAGATCTATGGGGAGGACGAGCCCTCGGACTATGTCTACCAGATCGTCCGCGGTTCGGTTCGGAGCTACAAGCTGCTTTCCGATGGACGACGTCAGATCGGCGCTTTTTACCTTCCCGGTGACGTGTTCGGATTGGAATCGGGACCGGCGCACCGTCTGACGGCGGAAGCCATTGTCGACACCACCGTGCGTCTGGTGAAGCGTCGCAGCCTGGAAGAGGCAGCCGGTATCGCGGTCCAGGTTGCCCGCAGCCTCTGGTCGATGACAGCTGGCGAGCTTCGTCATGCCGAAGATCATATGCTGCTTCTTGGACGCAAGAATGCCATGGAACGCGTCGCCAGTTTTCTTCTGGAGATGGACCGCCGCCTGGCTGTAGCAGGCATGATGGCGCTCCCGATGTGCCGCAGGGACATTGGCGACTATCTGGGCCTGACCCTCGAGACCGTCTCGCGGGCGCTCTCGCAATTGCACAGCCAGGGCGTGCTCGGCTTTTCCGGCGCACGCCAGATCGTCCTGCGCAATCGACCGCGCCTGCGCAGCATGGACGCTTGATAGGGCTTTCTTCCCAAGATTGGTCGTCGCGACTGAACCCGTCGAGAAGCACCAGGAGGCGTTGATGAATTATTCGATTTACAGCGCGGATCGTACGACCCACCTTAGAATCGTCGTCGTCGCATTGTTGGCAGGTATCGGAATAGCCAGCTTTGGAATCGCCGCCCGCTTCAAGGCCGGCGACCAATACTCCCAGACGGCGCATGTCATCAAAGCCGGCAAGCCTAGCATGAGGTTTGCCGTTGCATCGCCGGCCCGTCAGGACACCTTGTCCGACCTGATCTCTGTCAATGGCTCTCCGGCTCTCTCTGGTACCCAAACCAAATGATCAAGCGCCGCGATCCTTGGCATACGCGGTCCACCATCAGCCGGTCGGCACACGTCCTGGAACGGACGGGGCTCGCCTTGACTGGCGCCGCATGCGGACTGTTCGTTGCCGCACACTTAGGACGGGCTGACATCAACCTGATCGGCTCGGGTGCTGCTGTCCTGGCCGTGATGGTTTACGGTGCGGCCGGATTCTATCTCGGGATCGATTTGCCTCCTGTTCCTCCAGATCATCGCATGCACCTACCGCTCCGGCATGGACTGGGGTCCAGATGGGATGTCGTGGAACTATTGAGCGCGGCCGGCACTTTTGTCGCGGCGGTGGCTGCGGTCGTGTCCGTCTCCAGCATTATTCTGGACGAAACTGCGCGCCCAATTGCTGCCCTGCTGATCGGCTTCTGCTGGGCGGCAGGCGCCACCATGCAAATGGTCGCCGGCATCATTGCGCGAATGCGAGCAAATGCTTCCAACAGGTCGTAAGGCTCCCGCGCCGACTTATCGCTGATTGACAGGATAGCCCAGCCTGGAGCTATTCCAGCGATCCATCGGGTTGCTTTTGCATGAGCATGGCTGAATAGCACAACGCCGCTGTTTCGGAACTTCGCAAACCCAGGGACGCAAATGTCGTCAAGAACTCCCGTGAACTGGATGTTGGCCGAGGCCGTCAATTTGCTGGCCCGCGCCGAATGATTGCATCAGCAGTTCTTCAGCTTGCGCCCGTCGGCCGGCTTTCCAAGTTCGCAGCCTCTGACAACACAGGTACGTGACCAATGAATAAATTATGCCTCACGCTTTTGATGATTTGCGCGTGTAGCAAGGAAGGCTGTGCCCTCGATCGGCAGAATCAACGAGGCACGATTCTGCTCGAAACGCTGTGCGCACGCTGTCATGCCGTGGGTGCGACCGGTCAAAGCCCGCATCCAGAGGCCCCTCCATTTCGGACTTTCGGGGAGAAACTTTACGACGATGACCTCGGACAACGATTGCAGGATGGGTTGACCACCATTCACCCGGACATGCCGACCTTTCACTTCAAGCGACGTGATGCCGAAGCTGCGGTAAACTACCTGATTTCCATTCAGCAGAAGAAACCATCAAAATAGCCTGCCGCCGTGCCGTGCCGCACGGACGATGCAGATATTTTGCCGAAAGATTGATCCACGACAAAGAGCGAGGCCCGGGAGCTTTCTAGCGTATGGAACGCCAAATATTCTGGTGCTGACATGACAAATGAAACGATGAAAGCCCTTCTCATGATTCTGATCATTGGAGGTCTTCAGGCCGCGATTCACCTGCCGACGATATGGGCATTGCAGCAACGGGCGTTTCTGGTCCGAGTGAAGGCCCATCTCCGGTTGGTATTCGTCTTGACCGATCGGACGTTGCAGCCGGCGCTGATAAAGCGTCGATTATACGACCGTCGGCTCTCGCGCTGAAGGACCGCAATCTCCGCATCACGGTGCTTGGCGAGTCCGGCACTGAAATTCACCGCGAGCCAGCTATCCTGACGTCCGGTAACACTCGAACAACTCCCCCGTAAAAGCTTGGCTTTTTATCCAATTCAAGATGGCCTAGCCCAGAGCGCGAAACCAAAGCAAGGCGCAGGTCTGCTTCACGCCGATATCGTTGGAAGTAAGCCGCGAGCGAGATTTGACACAGATCAAAGCCGGTCGATTGCTCTGATTGCCTGAGTTCAAAGACATCCTGCGCGCTACGGGCGCCTCTTGCCCCGGGTCGTTGCCCCTGCGCTACGAAGGGCTCGCAACGCTTCCCTGACCTCATCATCTTCAAAGGCATTCCGAAAACGAGTTTCGTCGGATGCGGATCGTTCTTTGTCAGAGACACGGGTTGCGTCGGAGCAAGTTGTGAGCTTCGACCGGTCAGCCGCGTTCTCGTTGGTGGCGACATTTTTGGGATCCGTCATGCGCTGTCCCCCGGAGGTCCTCGATCAAGATAATCTGACTGAAGCTTACCACCGCGAAGAAGCAGAATATTGATCCAGGACAATATCCTTCACGCCGAACTGTTTTAACAAGATCCTGCATCAGGGAAGTTCGCGGCTGGAGCTTACTTCGCTGGGCGTTCGCTTTTGCGGATGCTTGAAGGCGCGCAATCCTGAGAGCATCCGCAGCCACGAATTGCCGTTTTTGTGAGCGACCAATGCCAACTTATTATTTTGATATGAAGGATGGGGTTCCGATCAGAGACAGAGTGGGACTGGAGTTTCCAACGGACCGCCACGCGATCGATTGCGCATCTCTTTAGCCAGGAGCATCCGGGCCGGTGTCGCCACACTGGCATGGGCTATTTTGATTCTAGCGATGATCAAACCTCAGCCCGATTCGGGTGTAGTTTGAATCGCTTGACGTGGATCAAAACCGATCCTTCGCCTTGAGCGCATGTTGAACCAATGGTCGCAGACGGACTGCTGCGCTGAGAGAAAGTATCGGAGGTTTTCCAATGAGCCCATTGTCGAGAAACTTGATTGCCGCGCTCGCGATCGTTGTGATGCCGTGGCTCGCCCCGTCCGCGAATTCCGCACCAATCGTATCGCCGCTGATGCTGAAAAACGCCGTGGCACCGGCAACAGAGACCGTGCAATACCGCCGCGGCTGGCGTGGCGGCGGTGGTGGCGCCGCCGTTGGTCTAGGAATTGCGGGCGCACTGATTGGTGGCGCGATTATTGGGGCAACGCAGGCGCCCTACGGCTATTACGGCTATGGGCCCGGCTATTACGCTCCGCCCTATGTCTCGCCAGCTCCCTATGTTGCTGGCGACGCCGTTTCCTACTGCGCGCAACGATTCAGATCTTATGACCCGTATTCCGGCACGTATGTCGGTTACGACGGGTTTCGACATCCATGCCCGTAATTGACAGACTCCTCGCCGCGGTCTCGCACCCGGAGGATTGAATTCAATTCAAGACCCCAACGCTCGCTGGGCCTTTGCGCGGCGCGACAACGCGACACGAATTATTCCGAACTCGGAATCCTCAAAGGAGGACATCATGCGAAAGACCCTTGTTCTCGCTACCGCGGCGGCCATGCTGGCCGGCACGGCAATTACCGGAGCGGCGGTCGCGCGAGACCGTTCGGACCGCACAGAATTTACCGCGAGCCAAATCACGGATCAGGCGGCGGCACGCGCTGCCCAGATGAAAGCTGACCTGCGCCTCACCGCGGACCAGGAGAAGAATTGGCCTGCGTTTGAAACCGCCGTAGTGGATATGTGGAAAAAGCGGACCGAAGCGCGCATTGCCTGGCGATCGGCCCACGCCAAGCAACAGGGTAGCGTCGATCTCATCGACGAAATGCGCAAGGACGCCGACCTGCAGATCGACGAAGCGAATGTCCGGAAGAAGCTCGCAGATGCTGCCCAACCGCTTTACAGCGGCCTCGACGATCAGCAAAAGCAGCGCTTTTCCGAGACACTTTTCCGCCGGGATCGTGATCGCCGCGCTTATTGAGCGGACGTAGTTGAATAACGAGCAGCTCTCCTGGCTGCTCGTTACCGCAGGACTTTTACTTGAACTTGAACCGCTCCCGTCGCGGAGCGAACATTGGAGGAGATAGCTATGGACAAAGACCGGATCGTGGGATCAGTGAAGCAGATCGAGGGCACCGCCAAGCAGGTGGTCGGCAAGGTAGCCGGCGACGCCAAGCTGGAGGCGGAAGGCAACGCGGACAAAATTGAAGGACAGGTTCAGAACGCCATCGGCGGTCTCAAGGACACGCTCAAGGGAAAATAGAACAGCGGCGAGTTCGTACTCTCGTTCGGCTTTGGATCTTTTCCGATAGCCGAACGGCGGGATTTTCTATCTGGAGGCATCGATGGTTTTTGAATCCTTAGAGATTTCGACCCCTGCCGAAGAGAGCCCCGCGGTATCGTGGCCAGCGATTGCAGCGGGTGCAATTGCGGCCGCCGCCCTGACCCTCGTTCTCCTTGCATTCGGCGCCGGCATGGGGTTCTCGGCCGTATCGCCGTGGGGCAATTCCGGCATATCGGCGAACACATTCCAAATTACCACAGGTCTCTATCTGATCGCGGTCGCGCTGCTCGCCTCTGCCATGGGCGGATACGTCGCTGGGCGGTTGCGTACGAGATGGATCGGTGTCCATACACACGAAGTCTACTTTCGCGATACAGCTCATGGCTTTTTGGCGTGGGCATTGGCCACGGTGATCGGCGCCGGGTTTTTGGCCGCGGCGGCCAGCAACATCGCGAGCGGCGCATCACCGGGACTTGCACCGACACTCAATGTGTCAGCGGGAGTCGGCAGTCCTTTGGATTATTATGTGGATGCGCTGTTGCGACCAAGTTCTGCCGCAAGCCCAAATACCACCGATCTGGGAGCTGCCCGCCGCGAAATCGCGGGTATCCTGACAAAGGGCCTCGCCAACGGCGATGGTGTCGGACCCGACCGTACCTATGTGGCGCAAATCGTCGCTGCCCGCACCGGACTTAGTCAGTCGGATGCCGACAAGCGGGTTACGAACGTCATCGACCAGGCAAAGACCGATTTGGACAACGCCCGAAAGGCTGCGGCCAAATTGTCTCTATGGCTCACTGCCGCTCTCCTTATCGGCGCCTTTGCTGCGAGCCTGGCGGCCACGCAAGGCGGAAGGGTTCGGGATTTTAACGCCAGTCTTGGCGACGGATAGGCGAGACCGGAACAGAGGAGGAAATCATGGGTCGTGGAATTTTGCTTTACCTGTTGGGAGTCCCCATTCCGATTATCATTCTTCTCGCCCTCTTGCGGCACTAGATCACCGGCGAGTTCTCCGAGATATTGTGCAGCGCGGATTATTGACGCCGGGCGCACGAGCCCTGTAAAAAGCCATTGGATCAATCCCCAGAACCCAAATGGACTATCGTGCAACCGAAGGGCGAGCGCAAGTGAGCGCTGCAACTATCAATGCGGCGTGCCGAAAGCGACGGACCATCACGACGTCCAACGTTCGTATCGGTCTTTGTTCGTTTGTTCGGCTGCCTCCCTCCTAGCGGCAGTTCGCACGGCCAATTCCCAATTCCGTGCCGTCGGGCCGAGAGAACTGGTGTGGGCGGAGTGCCAGGATCGGGCGGCAGTCTGAGCAAAAGACTCCCGAACCGTGCCATCCAGACCCGGAGATTAGGCCGAAACCGAGTGCCAAGGTCGGCGGCAGTCGTGATCGAACCAATCTCCGCCAATAGTCTCCGTGAAACGGGAGTTTTTCAGGAAGCGGCCGGAGACTTTCCGCTATTTCACCCCGGAGATTGAGGGACCGGGAGCCTGGAGACCAAGTTGAATGCGCGAAAAGCCCGGATTTCCGGGCCTCTGAGCCGCAGCTTGTAAACTATCGCTAACTGCAGGACTGCCTGGCTGGCGACGCAGTGCTGATCGCACCCGTCTCCACACAAATTCCCTGCTAACAGGGAATTTTACAGGGAAAACGTCAGATTTTGGAGTTTGAAGATGCGGGCTTTGGCTAAAAAATGCTGCACAGCAGGGGGTCTTGTCCAATTCCCTAATGAAATAACAGGGAAACATTTTGGGCTAACAGGGTAGCTGCCCGACCGTAACAGGGAGTTTTCGGCGACCTGGCTCAAGCCAAAACCTCACAAGTCGGCTGCATGATATAAGTGGCAGGCGACTGTACCCCTGTTGTGAAATTGCGATCGGGGCGCCGTTTCTGAGCAGACCGGCATCGCGCGCGGACAACGCGGGTGAAATGTGCAGCCTGAAGGCGGGTTTAGCGGGTTGGAAAAGGCAGCGCCGAGGTTGGTCTCGGGCACACCGAGCCCTGGTTCCGGGGTCAAGATCGAAGCGAGCAGCGCCTGGGTATAGGGATGTTGCGGACAGCGGAACAGGGAAGCCGTGTCGCCCTGTTCGACGATCCTTCCGAGATACATCACCGCCACCCGCGTCGCCATATGCTGAACGACTGCCAGATTATGGCTGATGAGCACCAGGGTTAGCCCCAGCTCCCTCTGCAGATCCTGCAAGAGATTGAGAATCTGCGATTGCACCGACACGTCCAGCGCCGAAGTCGGTTCGTCACAGATCACCAATTCCGGTCGAATGACGAGGGCGCGAGCGATGGCGACACGTTGCCGCTGCCCGCCCGACAACTGATTGGGATAGACATCGTGGAATCGGCGCGCGAGACCGACACGATCCATCGTTTCGAGGATACGCGCACGGCGCTCCTGAGCGGTGCATACATGATGCACCTTTAGGGGCAGTCCGATAATGGCACCGACTGTCTTTCGCGGGTTAAGCGACGAATAGGGATCCTGGAAGACCGGTTGCACCCGGCGCGCCATCGCGATGCGATCGAGATCGCCTATCGGCACGCCCTCGAATTGCACTTCGCCGTTCGTTGGCGGCAGCAAGCCAAGCATCATGCGGGACAACGTCGATTTACCGCAGCCGGATTCGCCCACCAGCGCAAGAATCTCCCCCTTGCGAACAGCGAGCGAGACGCCATTGACCGCGTGCAGGACCCGCTTGGCCCTGAACAGACCGCCGTCGATCAGGAAATGTCGCTCGACATTCCGGACTTCCATCACCGCAGGGGTCATGCCTTTGTCGCCTCAAGACCATACGCCGCGGCCACCGCGACCGGGAGAATGCACCGATAGGAAATCTCCGGACCGATCTGCTGCAGGGTCACATCAATTGCCCCGCATTCGACCGAAGCATGCAAACAGCGGTTACGAAAACTGCACCCTTTCATCTCGCCGATCAGGTTAGGAACAAGGCCAGGAATCGAACCCAGATGCTCCCCCGGCTTCGTCCGCCCCGGGATCGGAACGCAGCGCAACAGCCCCTGCGTATAGGGATGCAGCGGTCGACTGAACACATCTTTCGCCGTACCGGTCTCGACGACCTGTCCGGCATACATCACCGCGACACGGTCGGCCACCCGCGCAACCACGCCGAGGTCATGCGTGATCAAGATCATCGCCATGTCGAACTCACGCTTCAGCGACGCCAGCAGGTGAAGGATTTCGGCCTGGATCGTCACGTCCAGCGCCGTCGTCGGCTCATCGGCGATGAGAAGCTTCGGACCGCACATGAGACCCATCGCGATCATTACGCGCTGACGAAGCCCGCCGGAGAGCTGGTGCGGGTACTGCTTGAGCCGCTGACCTGCCGCAGTGATTCCGACTTTCTCAAGCAGGTAAACAGCGCGCTCACGCGCCGCCGAACGTGCGACCTTCCGATGGCGCAACATCGCTTCTTCAAGCTGATTGCCGATGGTGTAGGCCGGATTTAGCGATGTCATCGGCTCCTGAAAGATCATCGCCATGCGATTGCCGCGGATATCGGCCATGTCACGCTCGCGAATGGCCGTCAGGTCGACGCCGTCGAAACTGATACGGTTGGCCGTCCGGCGGGCGCGGCTCGGCAGCAGATCCATGATCGCAAGCGACGTCAGCGACTTTCCGCAGCCGGATTCGCCGACAATGCAAAGGGTCTCACCCGTCGAGACTGAAAAGCCGACGTTGCGCACCGGAGACAGGTCTCCGAACGTCAGCGGAATTCTCACGACAAGCCCCTGCACTTCCAGAACCGTGCTCATGTCCGGTTCTCATGCGCGGTCAGATCCCGAATGCCGTCACCGAGTAAATTGATACCAAGGACGAGCGTGAACAGTGCAATTCCGGGTATCGTAATGACCCAGGGACTGAAGAACATGTATTGCTTGCCGTCCGCAATCATCGCTCCCCAGTCCGGCAATGGCGGCGGCACACCCAGTCCAAGGAATGAAAGTGCCGCGGCGAGCAGGATGCCGTTGGCCATCTCGATCGTTCCAATGACAATGATCGCGTTGAGGATATTGGGCAAGATCTCGCCGGCGACGATTCGCAGGGTTGAACAACCGACCGCCTCCGCCGCCGCCACGTAATCCAGAGCGCGGACCTGAAGTGTCGCACTTCGCGTCACAACAGCGAAGCGATCCCACAGCAGCAAACTCAATACCATAATGACGTTCCGGACTGAACTGCCGGCGAGCGCCGCAACCGTGAGCGCGACCAGGATCACGGGCATTGCAAGCCGCGTCGTGATGATAAAATTGACGATCAGATCGATCCGTCCGCCAAAATAGCCTGCGACGATGCCGAGGAAGGTACCGATAATTCCCGACGTGATCATGATGCTGAAGCCGATCAGCAGCGAAATACGCGACCCATAAACCAGTCGACTGAGATAGTCGCGGCCCAGCTGGTCAGTCCCGAGCGGATGAGCCCAACTGCCGCCGCTGCCCCAAACCGGCGGTATCAACCGCCGTGACAGATTTTGAGCATACGGATCGTGAGGCGCCAATAGCGGAGCCAGCAGCGCCACCGCTAGAATGAAACCGAGAATGCCTGCCCCCACAAGGAAGGTCGTGTGCCGGCTGAGCCGCCGTCTCAATTGCGCGCCGGACGACGGTTCGGTCGTTTCGATTGCACCCGCATGGCTCTCTGCTGACATGACCGTTCCTCAATTAACCCGGATACGCGGGTCGAGGAAAGCGTTGAGCAGGTCAGCAAACAACGTCAGCACGATGTAAAGGCAGGCCAGGATCAGGACGATGGCCTGAACCACTGGGAAATCAGCACGGCTGATCGACTCCCAGCCGAGATATCCGACGCCGTGAAGTGAGAACACCGCCTCGATCACGACTGATCCGCCCAGCGCAAAGCCCAGTTGTACCGCCGCCACGGCCACCAGCGGGATGACCGCATTGCGTAGCGCGTGCTTGAACAGAACCGTCATGCTGCGTAGCCCCTTGGCCCGGGCGGTGCGGATGTAGTCGGACGCCAGAACTTCCATCATGCCGGCGCGCGTCAACCGCATGAAAGCGGGCATGGAGTAATAGGCGAGCGTCACCGCCGGCATGACGTAATACTGCCAGCCCCCGGTCCCAGAGACCGGCAACCAGCGCAGATTGATCCCGAACAGCATGATGAGCAGCAATCCGAACCAGAAGCTGGGCATGGCCTGCCCGAACACCGAGATCGTCAGCGCCAATCGATCGATCCACGAGTTCGGTCGCAGCGCGGCGACGATCCCGAGCGGAATCGAGACCAACAGCGCAAGCAAGAGCGCGGAAACGCCGAGCGAAATCGTGACGGGAAACCGGTCCACGATGATCGGGAAGACCGGTTGCTTCAGAAAAAACGACTCCCCGAAGTCGCCGCGGATCGCCTTGCTGGCCCAGTCCCCATACTGGACGACCAGCGGCCGGTCGAGACCGTAGGCCTTTCGTACCTGAATAATGTCCGCCTCGGACGCCGTGGGTCCCGCCAGCGACTGGGCAAGATCCCCCGACAAATGCAGCAGCATAAAGCTGATGATCGACACGGTGATCGCCACCAGCAACGCCACAAGGCTGCGTTTTAGGAAGTAGATGAACAACTCCAAACCCCTCGGCCACTTTCAGATTCGCAAATCCACGCCCCGACCGGGGCCGCTATTTCCAGCTATAGAGGTAGTAGCGCGGGATCTCGTCCTTGAACGGCGTGAAGTTCAACTCGCTCGAATAGGCGTAGTAGACCGCGTAGGAATTCATCGGCAGCGCGTACATGCGGTCCATGATCCGCTCCACCGCCTTGCGATAAAGCTCCTCGCGCGTTTTCGGTTCAGGGCTCGCGTCAGCCTCCTTTACCCATGCCTGCAGTTCCGCATCGCCTGTAAAATCATCGCGCGTGCCGGTGAAGAAGTTGCCGAGAATAGCCGAGGCATCGTTGATGGAATAGGACCCCCAGTCGCCGAATGAGATCGGCGTCACGCCCTCATTGTTCTTGGTTCGGAACGCAGCGTATTGCAGAAGCTGGATCGATGCCTTGACGCCGATCTGGCTCATATAACCGGCCAGGGCGTCTTCCCAGGTCGATGGCTGCCGATAGGCATAGAGGGTGGTGTTGAACCCGTCTGGATAGCCAGCCTCTTTCATCAACTCCTTGGCTTTCGCCAGATTATAGTCGTACTGCGTCGCGCCCTGATAGCAACCGAACTGAGCCGGAAAACAGGGAGCCTTCAACACGCTGGCGGTTGACGGAAAGAACGTCTTGGCAAATTCGGGCCGGTTGATCGCATACGCAATGGCCCGCCGAACCCGAATGTCCTGAAGTGGCGACTTGCCCGAGCGTCCCGCCGCATCAAAATAGATGTAGCCGACCCGCATCGTCTCTCCGGAGACAACGGTGATGCCCTTGACTTTCTCGATGTCTTTGACCTGGTCGGTCGGCACGTACCACATCCAGTCGATCCCACCGGACATCAGCTCCGCCATTTGGGTGGTTTTTTCGGGCGGAAACGTAACAACGATCTTGCCGATTTTCGGCGTACCCTTCGGGCTGTCGCTCCAATAGTCGGTATTCTTGACCAGCGTGATCGACTTGCCCGCCTCCAGTTTCTCGACTCTGTAGGGGCCGCTCCCGATCGGCTGGCGGGCCATCCCGCTCGGCCCGACCTTTGCGTAGTAGACATGTGGATAGATCGGCATCGGCCCGGCGAGATACTCCAGCGCAGCTGGAAACGTGCGACTAAGATGAATGCGAACCTTGTATTCGTCGATCTTTTCGACGTTCTTGATCCAGTTCACATTGGTGGCGTTGAGAACCTTGTTGTCCGGGTTCGACACGAAGTTAAGCGTGTAAACTACGTCCTCGGCGTCGAACGGCTGGCCGTTCTGGAACTTGACGCCTTTGCGAAGGTCGAGCTCAAGCGTCAATGGATCGAGCCAGCGCCATGCCGTTGCCAGCGCCGGCCTGTATTCGAAGCTGACAGGATCGCGTTCGATCAGCTGGTCCCAGACCATCCGCGCCAGCAGGATCCCCTCGCGGCTGGTGTTGAAGTAGGCGTCGGCATTGTCGAGCTGCGCATCCCAGGCGACACTCAACGTATCATTGGCCTTGTTCGCCAGCGCAGGCGAAACGCAAAGGCCAGCGCCGACAACAGTGATTACACAAGCTAACCGCCTTGCTGTTCCGTACATCCACTTCCCCTGCGCTGATCGTTCGATTCGATTGAGGTAGTTCCGGACAAGCAGCGCTTCCCCCCTGCTCTTCCGTCACACTCACATACGAGCCAGCATTGGCTGCCATGCGTCAATTACAAGATTTCGAACGAGCCGTTGCCGCAGCCGCAAGTCAGCCGCACCGAACATCTAGATTATACCCTGTGCGGCGCGCGGGGCTTTCTCCGAATCAATGACGTTGTTTGCGGCCCGTCTATCGAAATCCGCGCTCCATGGCGCGGCTGCGAATCGTCCAATACGGCTTGGCAATTCACCAACGTCACGCGATTGCCATCTGGAGACCGGATCACAACAACATGGAGGCGCTGCAGATTATCCGGTGCGGACATAAGCGCGGCGCTAGTCCCGCTTGATGCCCGGCTCCACCGCCTCAACAACGTCTCGGATGTTGCGCCGTCGCGCCCGCAGCGATCGCCTCACGCCTGACGCCGTGGCGACCGCCCCCTTGTTGACGAAGTCTTCGTGATTTTTCTCGATGTCCTCAGGGTCGTAGAGGTAATTCACCATCAGACCGAGGCCCTGCGCCAAACCCCGATTCGAGACATCAGCCAACCAGTTGATGCGTTCAAGTCGCGCGCCGTTGCCCAGGTGAAAGCGCGCCACTGGATCGACCGGTTTTCCGTCTTCGGTCTTCGCCCGCAGAAAGTACTCGGCCGCGGCCGGCGCCAACACCTTGCGCAAGCCTTCGGATTTGGCCGCCTTGGCCGGCCAGGCATCGTCCCCGAGTGAATTGAGAACGGCTTTTTCCTCGGCGCCGAACACGACCGAGAACGGCTTGCGTCGCTCGCTATCGACCCATTTAGCGAAGCCCGGAACCGGCGACAGCGTCAGGAACGTCACAAGTGACGGAATTTCCTTCTTTAGCTCCTGCACAACCTGTTTGATCAGAAAATTGCCGAAGGAAATCCCTCGCAGGCCCTCCTGACAATTCGATATCGAATAAAACACGGCCGTCGTTGCCTGCTCCCGGCTGACGACCTCGCGCCCATCAGCTAAAAGGAAGGCAATGTTCGCGGGAGTTTCGCGGGTCAATGCGACCTCGACAAAAATCAGCGGCTCGTCGTCCATTTGCGGATGAAAGAATGCAAAACAGAGTCGGTCGGCCGGCATCAGCCGGCTACGCAAATCCTGCCAGCTCGAAATTACATGTACCGCCTCGTACCGTATTATCTTTTCAAGAATGTTCGCTGGCGTCGACCAATCGATACGACGTAGTGCCAGAAAGCCGCGATTGAACCATGTCGTGAAGAGCGCTTGAAAATCGGCATCGACCGCCGCAAGTTCCGCGTCCAGCCTGGCCGCTTCCAGGACAAACTCCCGCATCCGCACCAACTCCAGGGTGCCTCCCGGAGCCATGTTCAGTCGACGGATCAATTCATGGCGGCGCGGCTCTAACGCTCGATGCAACGCGGCCGCGGTACGGCCACTCGGATTCTGCTGATAGGCCGCAAAGGCGCAATCGAGAGCCGTTCTATCGATGTCGAATTGCGTGAGCAACATGGACAGGAAGTGAAGCCGTGTCGACTTGTCGAGCGACCGATAGCGCTCCAGCACTTCAGCGGCGAGCCCGACTCCTGATGCCTCGCCACGACTCGAAAGGAGATCCTCGCACAGATCGGCCATACTTCTGTCGACGCCGCTCCGTGCAGATGCAACCAGCTCCCTGCCGCGATCCGCAATCGTCTGGAGCAGCTCGCCAAAAGAGCTCGTCGACCCGATTCGAAGCTCCGGAATTCTGTCTGAGAACCGAAGGACACGCTTGCTCAAAGCCTTCATGCGAACCAACTTTCAATCCGGTAATCACAGGGCTCGGGCGCAGGCTGCTTGCTTCCTGTCGATCATTGCGGGACCGTCTTCGCCCAAATCCCACAAGAGGCCGGTCATCATGGCCATTCCTTCGCGAGCGATGCTGCCCAACATGTGCTCGTCCGGACCATGTTGACCGCAGGCGGGATAGGAGTGAGGAACCCACAGCGTCGGCAGCGCGAGCTGAATGGCGAATATTTCATTCGGTAACGAGCCACCCAGATTCGGCACGATGGCTGCCCTTTTCCGGGTCGTCCTGTAGATGGAACCTTCTGCCCATCGCACCCAGCGATCATCGGGATCGAGCCGCGTCGCCGCCATCACATCGGACTTTGCGTTTTCGATCGCGACCATCGAAAATCCTGCCTGGTCGAGATGGGCGCGCAACGCGTCGACGCAAGTTTCGA